>JBFGZE010000010.1:0-59846 GCA_041586955.1 Bacteriovoracaceae bacterium | reverse complement strand
TGGCCAACAATTTGCTTAATATCTTGTTACGATAACTTTAACAGGATGAAATTGTGAAATTAAACGTAGTCAATTCTATTAATTATGAAGGCCTATTAATTGCTTCAGATTGGGATGAAGATGGAAATATAATAGGGTTAAGCTTATCCAGTACAAAAGAGTTAGAGTATCCCATTTATATGGATGGAAAGGCACAGTATTTATCCCAATTTTGCAAAGAAAGAGTTCGCATCAAAGGGAAATTAAATGATGGTGTGTTACAAATAACAACTTTTAAGATTCTAAAACGATTTACAAAACGAATTCCAGCATAAGGTAGATGTTAAGTCTGGGGGCAGGGATAAGATGTGAGATGTTAAGGTATAACTTCTTTATGCTCTTTAGATAAAACGCAAATTGCTTGGTAATGAAATGCTTCCTCAATGGGGCGAATAGTTTTTTCGTTGGTATTAACTCATTAATTAGTGCTATCATTATTGTATGAATATCCTCATTTTCATTAAGGCGCTTTTCTTACTACTTTTGACTTTTTCAGAAGGTCGATTAGAAAGTGATTATGAGCTCGGATTTTTCAATAGTATTCCTATTCATGAATCTCCACTTGCAAGGGATCACGCTAGAGTTATAAATGGTTTTAACAAAATAGAGGAAGATTACAAAGAGCAGAAAAAGTTAAGTTTATTTTGTTTATTACCTGATCCAAGTGATGCTAGAAAATTTGATTATTTAAAAGTATCAATTCAAGTTTTTGTTAATAGAATATATTTGAATTCATACGTCAATCTTCATCTTCCACGAGCTCCTCCCGTACCTCTTTATTCTTAATTTTAAAAAATTAGAATTTTAAACTTAGATGGTTCTATATTTTTAGGGCCATATTTTCGCCCAACGAAAATTGGGCGAATTAAGTCATTAGGATATCTTTATAAGTTGATTAATATGAATCTACATAAAGGTTACTGGGCCAATCTTCATCTTAAAACACATCATGAAGATTCGAGCAATAATTCTCTTAGTTGTATCGAGACTAGGATTAATAAAAGGATAAATATGAAAAAGGACAAAGTTAGCAATGACCACAAAGAATTAGAGTGCCAAGAAAGCAGTGGAGATCGTGGGATATACATTATTCTCGTTGTCAGTGCCATGCTGATGATTGGGATCATTATCTCCGCTTATATGAGGCATCAATAGAATGAGTTATTATTTAATTGATTCAATATTGGTGACATTCCGCTTCACTGTAGTACTTTTGTTATTAGTATTAACCGCCGTGAAGCTTAAATTATAAATTTAGCTTGGAGGATAAAATAAAAGAATAACGTAATGATCGTAGTTTAAAAGTTAAGGATTTATATCGCACCTATCATTTTGGATCGCATAGGTGCTTTATGTTGTTAGGCCTTAAGAATATGATCATATAAAAACAAACCACCTAGGGCAGGAGATTATGAGTAAAAGATTATATATTGATGACTTATTTTTTCTCTTGTGCCAATGCCGCTCCTGAAACGATGCTTAAATATTCCTGAAATTTTTTCATCACAAAGAGGTGAAACGGCGCCTGAGTATAACTATAAATATACCAAGGAAGAATGGGACGGTAGTCATGTAGCGCGCAAATAAAGTACTTACCACAAGCAGTTTCTCTAAATTCAATTCGGCCCCTTCCTTGATCATTGTGAGATAAGGCGCCCCCAGTAATATAAAATAATTGACGGTCGGGCGTACTGCGATTGTCAAAAAGGGTTAATTGTAAAAGTTCGATATGTCCCAATAGGATAAAGGAGAAAATATTGCCATGTCGCTGAACTTTAATAATTCGCTTAAAAAATTGAGGCAGCCAATTCATGTATTGTTTAGCGACCCATTGGGCGTTTTTATCGATGGGCCTATGGAGCCTTTGTACACTGCGAACTTTATTTGGCCTCGGGGCCATTCGCCAATAGGTGTAATTTTTATTAAAGATGGGGATGCTGCGTTCATTACGGGGAATACTTTTAATCGCCCCCTTCATCGCATCTTCAAAGGTAGAAAAACGATAATTTGGTATTTTCAATTCATGCTCCTGGTCGGGTAACATATTATGTTGGAGAGAATTGATAAGAGGTGATACGAGATTTTTAGGAGTACTGCTAAAGGTACTAACCCATAATTTTGATAATTCTGGGGAGAAAAGTCTAATATTATAAAAATAACGTTTGAGTCCCATTAATTGGGCCGTTTTTTCCAATATTTGTTTATATGTGATGCCAGTATCGCTCCCTGCTAAGTCATAATATTTGTTATAGGTCTCTTCATTCCCGAGACAAAAGGCAATGGCCTTAACCACATCATCTATGGCCACTGGGCGCGATAGTGTTTGAGTCCAAGCGGGACAAATTAAAGCGGGGAGGCGTTCAACTAGTTTGGTGATGATATTAAAGCTGGAGCCCTCTCTCCCAATAATAATGGCGGCCCTCAGTGCCGTGACATGTGTGCCATAGGCCTTAAGGGTTTCCTCTGTTTCTAGCCTGCTTTGGAGATGGGTGGAAAGCTTATCATCCGAAGGAATAATACCGCCCAAATAAATTACTTGTTTGATCGCCGCTTTTTTTGCTGCACGAGCAAAATTATCTGCCAAGATAAGGTCATTATCCTGAAAATTCCCCTGAGTGAGTCTTGAAGTGGGGAGCATTGAATGGACAAGATAAATGGCATAATCCATCCCATTTAAAGCATTTTCGATATCGAGTAAGGAAAATAAATCACAGGAAACCCATTGGACCTTTTTATTTTGGTTACTTTTTTTCTCACTACGTGAGAGTGCGTAGATTTCGTGATCCGCTTCCTTTGATAAATAGCGGATGAGGTTTTTACCAACAAATCCACTGGCGCCTGCAATGACAATTTTCGCCATATATCCTCCTTATTTTATTTTTGTAAAAACAAATCGAGGTGATTTAACGTTGGAAGATAATTGAAATTATCATATTTTTTAAATTTTGTGGTATCAAAAAAGCCCGGACCCCCCAAGAAAAATTTTGTCTTTTTATTTATCTTAGATAAAACGGTATTAATATAGTCTGTCAAAAAAGGGCTGTCGTTGGGGCAGGTCGCCTCGGTAGTCCCTAAAATTATCTGGGTTCCTTTAATCGATTGAGTGGCCTGGGATAAGGTTTCCGCGGGTAAACTTGGTCCTAGGTAAAAGAAATTGCGTTCATAATGAATGCATAATAAACTTGCTAGGATTATGCCAAACTCATGATAATCGTTTTCGGGCGTAGCGATAATAATGAGATCGCCCGATTTATTTTTTTCCGAATAGGACTTGTAGAGAAATTTTCCTAAATGGAAGCGGACAACACTAGAGAGAGCATGTTCTTGAGCAATTGTTAAAGTGTTTTCGAAGACCTTTTTTCCGACCTGACCCATCAGGGGGCTAATAATATTTAATGCCAATTCTCTAAGTGATAAAGTCATTTTTAAATTATATAGCTCATGAGAAATGATATCCAAGCGATAATTTTCTAAGGCCAAAAGGAGATGGTTCAATATTTTTTTTGCCTGTTCTGGCCTGGATTTAAGTGGGTATTCTGATGTTTTAACTTTCTCGTGTACACCATGCTTGTATAGAAGGTCTTCCAATTCGTTTAAATTCTTATTCGCAATAGAGCCGATATTATGTCCGAAAGAACAAAGGTTATTGAGGGCCTTTAATTTTTTAATGTCCTTTTCACTATAAAGTCGGTGGCCTGATTGTGAGCGAGTGGGCGTCACGGTATGATATCTTTTTTCCCATGCCCTTAAAGTGTGGATAGATACACCTGTTAGATTGGAAGCAATTTGTATATTGAAGTAATCCATGTAGAGCTCCAGTGGATCTCATCTTAGCATAATTCAAGTTTTTGTCGAACTTGCAATGGTGCTATAACACCTTAAAATCACAGTGAATTATATTAAATAAGGCATTTGTCTAGGCCATGTCTAGCTATGCTGTCTCAGTTTTGTCATAGGATTGGGAGGAAGTTGCACAGGAGGAAATTATGAAATTACTCGTGACTGGTGCAAGTGGCTTCATTGGATCTCAATTATTAGAGACACTTTTGCTGAGAGGCCATGATCGCATTAATATTTTGTCTACGAAGGCCCATGACTTTAAAAAAGATCTTAGTCTTCCTATCGATGTGTATCAATGGAATCCAGACAAAAGAGAAATAGATTATCGGGCCCTACTTGGTGTCGATGTGATTATTCATCTCGCAGGAGAACCTATCGCTGACGGACGTTGGAATATACAAAAGAAGAAAAAAATTCTTATGTCTCGCTTAAATGGTTGCGATCTACTTTTAGAAAAAATTAAAGAGCATAACATTCCCATTAAAAAATTTATTAGCGCTTCTGCAGTCGGAATTTATGGCAATCGGGGGGACGAAATTCTCTTTGAGGAGAGTGATCACGGACATGGCTTTTTGGCCGAGGTCTGTGAGTTATGGGAAAGGGTTCTTTTGACCCATGAAATCCCAGGAATGAAGACCATGATTATTCGCACTGGGATTGTTATTGGGGCAGACGGTGGCGCCTTAAAAAAAATGTTGACACCATTATTATGGGGAATTAGTGCTAAGCTTGGCAATGGTGACCAGTATATGAGTTGGATCCACATAGAGGATTTAATTGATATGTATGTTTGGGGAGTTGAAAATACACAATGTGAAGGGATCTATAATGGTGTTGCTCCTTTTCCTGAAATGAACTCCGAGTTGACACGACTTTTATCTCGCTTATTAAAGGCAAAAATTAACTTGAGTATTCCGCAATCACTCATAAGGTTGATGTTTGGCGAGATGGCCGATGTTCTCTTGGATAGTCAAAGGGTTATACCGCGTAAATTTCTGAATAACGGTTTTGTTTTTAAGTATTATACCTTAGAAGAATGCTTAAAGGATGTATTGTGCAAGGTGATCAAAGGGGAAAAAGGCCTAAAAGTTTGGCAATGGGTACCTCGTTCGCGAGAGGATGTCTTTCCCTTTTTTTCCGAGGCCAATAACCTCGGTAAAATAACACCGGAGCATTTGGTTTTTAAAATTGATAAAATGACAACTGAAAAAATCAAGAAAGGTAGCGTTATCGATTATCGTTTAAAGATACATGGGCTCCCGATACGTTGGCGCTCTGTTATAGAGGATTATATACCACCTATGCGCTTTACTGATACGCAAGTAAAGGGTCCCTATAAAAGGTGGACTCATTTACATCGCTTTACTGAAATTTCTGGTGGGACATTGATTCAAGATGATATAGTCTACAAGGTCCCATTTGGTGTTCTTGGTGATTTTTTAATGGGTAAATTAATTAAGGATGATTTAAATAAAATTTTTAATTATAGAAAGAGCAAAATTAAAGAAATATTTACAGCTGAGAGGTCATTATGAAAAAAGTCATAACACTTCTATCGCTACTCTTCCTTTTAAATGTCAGTGTTTATGCCGGTGATAATTCAGAACTTGAAACGGTACCCTATTTAGATGTGCCAAGTTATATGGGAGTATGGTACGAGATTGCTTCCTATCCCCACCATTTTCAAAAAAATTGCACCGCAACCCAAGCAACTTATAAATTACGAGACGATAATGAAATCGATGTCATCAACCAATGTCGTCTTGGTGGGCCATCTGGAAAATTAAAACGAGCGAAGGCGAGAGGATGGGTGGTTGATAAGGAGTCTAATTCTAAGCTTAAAGTGCAGTTTTTCTTAAGACAAATCCGATTACCAATTTTTGCAGGAGATTACTGGGTCATTCTTCTTGATGACCTTAATTATTTATATTCTGTTGTGAGTGGACCGAGAATGGATTCGCTCTGGATCTTGTCTCGAACAAAGAAAATGGAGGAGGAGCTGTATTTATCTATATTAGATAAACTTAGAGAAAAAGGATTTGATTTATCAAAACTACAAAAAACCGTCCATTGATTTTGATTAGCTCTTGTTTACTAGGAAGTGAGGTTCGTTATAATGGCGGCCACACGGAATATAAATGGATTACCCGAGTTCTAGGGAAGCATGCTGATTTTTATCCCGTTTGTCCCGAGGTGGCCATGGGACTTGGCGTTCCTCGCGAGCAAATCCATATTGAATATTCGCCTCGAAAAGATGGTTTTATAGTGAAAAACAGAAAAGGTGATGATCTCACATCTTTGGTGCGAAGAGTTGTTGATCAATATCGTACTGAATTTAAAAACATCGAATTTGATGGTGTGATTTTGCAAGCGAAATCACCAAGTTGTGGCCTAGAACGAGTGAAATATTTTAATTACGATTCGGGAGTGACGGATCGTTATTTACAGGGTTTTTTTGCTCAATTCCTTATTCTTAATATGATCGATGTCCCAAAAATAGATAGTGGTCGGTTTCATGATTTGGACAGTAGAATCCATTTTTTAACACAAGTCTTTGCTCATTATCGTTTTCGGATTCATCGGAAACTTAAATTGCCCATACAAGACTTTCATCGAGATTATAAGTATTTTCTTATGTCTTACCATCAGGATGGTATGCGCGAATTGGGAAAAATTGCCGCTCGCAATGACGAGAACCAGATGGAGCGCTATCGGCATGGCCTCATGAGTATGCTGGCCTTACCGCGAAAAAAAACAAATATTCTCAATACTCTGTATCATATGATGGGTTATTTAAAAAAAAGAATCTCGCGACAGGAGAAAGAATACTTATATCGGCTCTTTTCCCAAAGTATGACGTCACCCGTAGGTTTTAAAGAGGCAGATCGGCTCCTACACTTTTTAATTGAGAAAAATGATATATCCTACCTTAAAAGACAATATTACTTTAATCCATTCCCACAGGATTTAATGAATTGGATAAGGTGATGAACATTTATTTATCTTGGATTGCGATCTAGAGTAGAGCGGGGTATGCACTGAGATAAGTATGCATTCAAAAAACCTCTAAAAATCACATATATTCGCTCTGGAGATTACTAAGGCATTGCTAAAAAAGTAAAGTGACCCGCGCATGCCTATCGATTCCTGTTTTTTGCTCTTAAAGGGAGTGCGTGACAAAAAAACCGCATATGGACGAGCAAATATCGACAACCAATAAAAAAAGATTTAGAATAAACAATACGTTTTTTAAAAACAAGTGAACTATTATAGGATTGTTGTAGTTATCAGTATAAGGGATGACGAAAAGGAAATATAATGAAATTAGTATTGCTGGCGCTATCTCTTCTCTTCGCTTCGTGTTCAACGACCCAGAAGCAATCACGGGAAACACCTAATTCTCAGACATCTATAGACAGTGTTTATAAAGAAGCCCAAAAAGAATTTAATAAAAGAAATTACCAGAAATCATTAGAATTATTTCAACAATACCTTACAGGGCATAAGCTTTCAAAAAATGAGAAAGAATTGTTTTGGGCCATCGATCAGATCGGACGAATTTATCTAACTGTAGAGAAATCTCCAAAAAAGGCCATCGAGTTTTTTGAAAAAACATTACAAGAGATTCAGTTAAATGACGCTTATGAAGACAATATTCAAGAATGGATTTCAGTCTCTAAAGAATGGCAAAAACTTAGCAAAATGCCTAAAAATGTCAAAAAAGCAGATGATCTATTTCATCTGGGAAAAAAATTCTATGACCAGGGAAAAACAAAATTAAAGTTTCCGGCCGATCAGTCAGGTAATGCTGATTTCTATATTGCGGCGACTTATCTTATTCCCTATGTTTTTAACTATGACGATGGAAAATATATCGGAGAGTCTCTTCTGATGTTAGGGAGCATAAGGTTTCGTTCTTGGAATGATTATGAGTATTGGACCGAAAATTTTTATTTAAAAGAAGTGATTAGAAGGTTTCCAAACACTGAGCTCTCCTGGAAAGCTTATAGGATTTTGAGAAATGGGATCATTATTGGATATACAGGCTCAGGTGGAGATTCGACACCTCCTTCTCAGTTAAGAATGCTTAAAAGGCTAGAAGAGTTGGCCAAACCTAAAAAAACAAATAACAAACTCAAAAGATAAGAGAAACATCTTGTTTAATCCTCTCCGCTATCAATTTCGATGAGAAGAGGTAAGTATTCCTTTTATGGTGCGCCGAATACCCCAGAATGCCAGCATTAAAAATAGGTATTCCATTACACCCTGAGTCCAGTGAATAGGCGTCCCATCATTTGCTCCTAAAGAACATCCTCCACCTCCTGATTCCGCTGGAGCAGCTGCTGCAACAGGCGGAGGTCGTTTTTTAAATAATGAGGCCGGTAATGGCATAGATGGGTCTCCAAATAAGCTCATTGATTTAACGACATCTTTTGAATAATTGTCTTCACCCACCGCGATTTTCGCCCGTTGAAGAATATCACCTAAAGTAACTCGTTTATAATAATCATTGGTTTCACCAATTAGCTCACGGTAAAACTCATGGGCCAGGTACATTTGTGCCGCTGGCGTGGTTTGGGTGGTGGAGCCAATAAAGGCGATGGCACCACCCTCGCGATTAAGGATTAAATCTTCTCCCAAAGTGATATAACTATCACTTCGTTGATAATCGTAAAAATAAGCATTTTCACAATTAAGGGCCAAAACGATTGGCAATTGCTCATTGGAGAGTGTTCGGGCATCTGTATTTTGGAAAATAGGGCCCCAAAAACTTGCAGCTCCATGGCCCATATAATTGATGATAAAAGGTGTGTCGTTGTTAAAACGGTCGAGGATATCAGTTTTAAGATCGGCATCACTGCCATAATTGGCCCGGTCAATAAGCTCATTTGAAAAGCGACTATTCATATCTTTTAAAACAGTTGAGCGCTCTGCAAAGTCATCCCAATCATCAGTTTCGGCGCCTGCGATGAAGCTCATTTTCATCAAATTTGTGTCAGGAGCTTTTAGGCCATTTTCATAGTCAATCATTTTATTAATAAAGTCTTCCACTTTAGAGGCATCGTTGGTAGGAATCCTTCCAACAGCAACAGACGGAATATAAGTTTCATAGGAACTGGCAAACCAATTGTCAGAGGCAAAGTCCATAAAGCGTCCTTCTTCTAAACGCATTGGAAAATCCCCGGAATAATTACCACCAGCAAGAAGATTTTTAGGGTCAAATGTTCCGTCTCCTATGAAGAGGACATATTTAGGATAGGCCGGTGTCCAATTACCTTGTGTATAGTTAATAAAGTCTTTGATCGCATCAGCGGAAGTGGCGCCCATACCAAACTCAGCGTAAATTTGATCGAGGGTGACTACTTTAACGGATAGACCTTGTGAAACCCTTTGCTGAACAAGACTCTCTGTTCTATCGGTTAAAAACTTGGCACCAATAATTAAAAGGTCCGCCTTGTTCGTGGTGTCTAATAAAGAGGAGTCGTAACCAGTTGTTAAGCTCAATGCAACAGGCTTAAGGTATTGATTATTGCCTACGAGATAATATCTCTTACCATTTTTACCATTCCCCTCGTCGGTAAAAAGGGTTGCATCATAAGTATTGCCACCATCGCTAGAGGAAATATTGACATTTGATAATTTGGCGACCGCTCCAGGGCCTGAAATATCAAAGACATCTATGGTCGAATTGCTAAAATTGCCGACGCTAACCACTAAGTTTTTATCGACATTAGAGATATTGGCGATATCTGAATCCGCCAAACGCATGCCGTAATAATCGACTTCCACCTTGTCAATAATAATTGTTTCCCAAAGGCCCATGGCATTGGCGTTGGTTCCGAAAGTTTTAATCTTGATATTATTATTGCCAGGAACAAAATGATAAGAGTCCACCATAAAAGAAATTGTCTGATAATCTTTTGTTTTAAAATAAACCTCTGCGTTGGTACTTATTGAGTCATTAATGTAAAGTCCAAGGTGATGGTCAAATTCTGAAATTCCTAAGTTTCCGGCCTTCAAGGATACCTTGACCTCAACCATATTTGAACTGTTAGTATTAAGGTGGGGTAAATCTATTGGCATTATTAATTCGTCGAGGCCAGGAAAGGATCTAATGATTTTCCAAATAAAATGATCAAGGCCATCGCCGTATTGTTCACTCAAGTAGACATCAGTCGTCTCCTCGGCCTTCGCATTATATAAAACCTCATCCTCAAAATTTAAATATTGGCCAGAAGGGTCGCCATCAATATTGGCCATACGCAAGGGAGAATTTCCACTTCCATTAATATCAACAACAGATAAAGTTACTTGATTTTTAGTGTCATCTTTCGGTCCAAAATAACGGGTATAAAAGCGAATTTTATCACCCGAATTAAAAGTTAAGCTGCTGTCATTGTCTATGACTTCCAAAGGTATTTCTGTCTCGCCCTGATATAGTCGAAGATTGCTCGGATCAACGTTATTAAATGGCCCTTCAACATTGGAGTCCACTAAATCGTCATAAGTGACTTCATAAACCCCTTCTGCTGAATAATCTATTCTCAATGTATTCGCTATAATGGAAGCTGCAACATTAAAATTATTATCAGACGGAACAACCTGCCAAGATGAACCATCTAGGCCAATATCTAAGATCGTCTCGGTTAATAAATGGAGGTCCTGATCGACGGGGTTGAATTTGACAGGATTGACGATAATCTTAAGAAATTTCTTACCACCGACACTTAATAGGTTTGGTTCTACTGTAATATAATTATTTGGTGAAAACTGATTGATAGCATAGAAAGCATTGTCCAGTGAGTAAGAGGCGACTAAGTTATTAGAGCCATTGAGGACCCAATTAGGTGCTGGTTGTACTTTATGGCCATTCATCACCGAGTCAGAACTTTGCTCCGAGTTTAAAGACGCCGAGGTCAAAAATGATTGGACTTCAATTAATAAAGTTCGTCTTAAAAGTTCTGGTTTGCCGGCCTCTAAGGTTTTTGAATAACTCAACATAGAAAGATCATCATAAGTTCCATCCCATGCACTTGCATTAATCGTGAGGGTAGGAGGGGTAATCTTTATGCGTAAATCTGTTGATGTTTGTGATAAGATTTGAACCCCATCACCAAGGTCCCTAAACGATGGATTTTGAATAGTTCCAGGGTCAGTAACAGGGGTCTCCCCATCATTGGCATTACTTCCCCCATCGTTAACGTCACCGGCGGTGGCACCAGGTGCACTCAAAGTGGCAAGAGGTGTCACAATACGAGGGCCATGCATTTCTGTATTACCAAAAAGGTCTACATCTTCAATATAATAATGATAGGATTGATCATTTGCTACATCATAATCAATAAAACGGTACTTGCCTTTATAGCTTAGTGAATAAAGGTTATTGCGAATCAAGTCACCATTTATTTGTACAAAGTTTTCGCCAGAAACATCAGAACGATAAACATTGAAACCATCGTGATCTAACTCGAGTGAAGTCTCCCATTCTAGATCAACAGCGGCGTTATGAGGTGTCGCGGTAAAAGAAATTAAACTTATGGCCGAAGCAGAGCCATTTAAATTGACTGTACAACTTGTGGTATCGACTTTTGTCGAGGTATCAAAAGTCGCTGGTTCTTCATACCAATCACCATACCAACCCGTAAAGTCGATTGTCTGACTGCCACAACCACTTGAATAAACAATGGTATAGGCATCAGTATTGGCCGGAGTCGTGGACTCGGCATTTGTTTCCCAGTTAAAAGCAACATTAGAAGATGTCGCAACCAAGCTTCCAGTACTGTTTAATTGTAAGGCCTTCATTGAGGCGTAATTTGTTGATAGCCCAGAAAACTGGCCGCCATCTAACTTTGAAAGAATAGTGGTACCGCCAACGCGAAAACCATTGTCATCTAAATTTTCAATAACAAAACCATTAAGATAAATAGTTCCAGAAGTCGAATTGAAACTCCAGGTTCCACTACTTGGTGAAATCTTCGCCTTTGATGTTGTATAGGCGGTGGGAAATGCATCGTGAGCAGAGGCCCCCGGACGAGATTCGGCATTACCATTCATTTTAAAAGTACCGCCACTTAACGTCAGAGTTTGGGATGCCCCCACTTGAACCTCTCCACCGGCCTCAATTAAAAAAGTACCAGAGTTAACGGTTCCGCCATTACTGATTGTCAGTGTTTTTCCATTTGCCACGGTAAAATCAAATGTCTGCCCAGCAGGAATGACAAAATTACTCATCGTTAAAGAAGCTGAACCTATAGCGATAGAGCCTCCTGCCGTTTTATCATAAGTGACGGTGTTTAATGTTGAATTGGTATCAATGGTTTGATTGGTCGCATCCACTCCATTATCCATAAATTTAATAGTGCCATCATGAGTGAAAGTTCCGGTATTAGTAAATGATCCATAAACCTCAAGAGTATCTCCGGTGTCCAGATCGACAACGCCATTGGTGATATTAACCGATTTACAGACAGCAGGTGAGCCCCCATTAATAATAGGATCATTGGCAGTATTAGAAATTACACAATTAAGATTTGCCGTTGGTAAACCAGAACTCCAATTGCCGGCATTAAACCAATCAGTATCCACAGCACCTGTCCAATTTGTGGTAATTCCGACTATCGACAAAGTGCCAAGATCCACAGGGGCAGCATAAGAGGCGTCGATAGTATATCCTAAAGAATTGACAATATCGTTATCACTAGAAATCTCAGCGCCAATGGTGGCCGTATCTGTTGCCGATGAATTTAGATCAAACTCCACATAAATACAATTCATCGCAGGTGATACCGTGTCTTCAGCGACGGTAAAGGTAAGGCCTGTAAAAGTTGTGCTGGCAGGATTTCCTGAAAAGGTTGATGTTCCTAATAATGTTCCTCCAGCACTATCACAATCACTATCTTCGTAGAGTCGGATGGCCGAAATATCATTACTAGATCCCGTTCCTTTTAGGCTTACTTTTAAAGAGGTGATATCGGTATTGCTAAAGCCTGATCCAGGATTTTGCTGGAAGCCCCAGCGACCCATATTCTGGGTTGTCCCTTGATCTCCAGAAGCGTTGGTGCGTGCTGCTTGTTGGGTTATTTTTATCGTGTTCGATTGGGAGCCCCAGGAGATGTTATAATCACCAGCAGCGACATTTTCTGTCCCGCTTCCTCCTAAATCACCACTCCAGGCCGTTAGGGTAAGTGGCCCAGTTGAAGCGGTAATATTAGTATAAATAGAATCCCAGGTATTGACGGTACAGCCACCCTTTGAAAAGCTCATCCCCGTCCAGGCATCCCCCGGAATTTCTGCATTGAGACGAATAATATCGGCACCATCAGCTGGGCAGGAGAAGGATCCTTCTGATAAATTATTGGTGGTATCAATAGTGACTCCAGCATTAATCGTTATCCCAGTCGCTCCCAAATTATCTAAAGAATAATATTTAGCATTTAATATCCCAGAAGTCCCACCGCCTACAGCGATGGTATAATTGATAGCATTCGTTTCACCCTTAATAGTCGATCTAAGAGAACTTGTGCCAATGACTTCAAGTGTGGCACCATCATCAATTGTAATGGTGGAACCATTTGTTTGCATTATTATTGTTCCTCCAGGTTCGATATCAAGTTTGGCACCTGTTTGAACAGTAATATTGCCGCCAACGTATAATGTTTGGCCGTTGGCGATGGATAAAATTCCATCTGTGACTGTCACGTTTCCATCAACATAGGAATCGGAATTCACTGATACGATCGAGCTGGCCGAAGTATTACTAATGATAAGGTTTCCAGGAAAGGGTTCTGATAATTCCATGGACTGAGTCGTATTACCACTCATTGTCAAAGTTCCGGAAGCAGCAGAGGTAAAAATGGCACCTGAATCGACACTTAGGCTGCCAAAAATGGCAAAGTCATTTGCTCCCCAGGTAATATCTGCGCCCGTGACGATTTGAAGATTTTGACAAGCACGATTGCCCCCCAGTGTGGGGTCGCTCATGCCAGCTCCTATCCGACAATTATCGGCCGAAGTGGGAGCATTACCGTTGGTCCAGTTATTACTATTAGGAAAGGAGGTACCTTGCTGACCATTCCAAATCCTGGTCGGGTCACCAGAGATTGTCACTGTAGGGCCAGAAATCTTTGGCCCCGATGTATCAGAGAAGCTATAGCTCATGGAGTTCGTGACATCGCCCGTACCAGCAATACTGACACCAACAGTGACAGCATTTTCCGCAGAGTCTGTTGTTTTCAAATAGACATGAATACAATCTGGGGTGGATGAATCCACCTGTAAATCGGCAGGGTTGCTAATATTAAGAGTCGCAGTGGCAACGGGGCTACCTGAAAAGGTTAAGTTTGAACCAATCTGCACACCCTGAGTTTGACAATTGCCTCCTGAGTCTTTGAAGACTTGAATATAATCCACATCTCCTGGCCCCGCGGAACCCTCAAGAGAAAATGTCAGTGCTGTTATATTGGTCATTGTCGCCGCTTGATTGAGGGAAAAAGAGAAGATTGCAAATTCTTCTGCAGCAGCTCCAGCAGTTATTGGATTACTTGGTGCCCCTGTATTGGTGTTTGTCGATAGAATAAGTTTGACCCCCTCCTGGGTACCCCAATTAATTCTATTATTGGTATCATTTTCAAAGGCACAGCCCTCTGAGGTACATCCTAGCCCCGACCAATTGGTAAGGGCAACATCACTAATATTATAGGAACTGGCATCAATGGAGCCATTATCACCATGTCCATCATCGTCATAGAAACTCATATTAGACATGGTGGCGGGAAGGGTTGCAGCAGATCCCCAAGTCATAGCATAAGCTGCTGGCTCGATGAAGTGGAATTCTCCGTAATCCATTTTTTGAACATTCCCAGTGATATCAATACCAAGTTTATTTTTTCCAACTCGGTCTAGGCGAAAATAATTAGCATAGAGGTCTCCTGCAACATCCATGTCCCACGATTGAGAATTATCTCCCTCAATGGTGGCGATATTCCCTGGTGCTCCATCTAATTTTATAAGCCCACCAGCGTTAACCGTAAGGTTTTTACTATCACCAATAACTACTCCTCCGCCTGCTTTTACATGTAAAGTGCCATTGACGATAATTCCTCCAAGCGCCTTTAGCTTGGCCCCATTTTGAACTTCAACAGTAATTCCTGCTGGAATGGTGAAGGGAGTTATTGCATCTGTTAGTTGGAGGTCAGCTTGTATATTGAGCTGAGTTCCCGTCCCTGTAATATTGAGTGCGTTTCTAATTTCAAAGGACTCAGTAAAAGTAACAGAACCATCTGTTGAAAGAGTGACATAATTAAGTGGGTCTTTGACTTCAAGAGTTTGGTTGCCTGAGGCCATGTCGATTGTAAAATTATGGCCGCTCGTGACGACAACAGAGTTCAAATAGAGTGCCCTAAAATAATCCCCTAAAATGGTTAAAGTGATTCCATTTTCTGAGTTTAACTCACCAGAGGTGACTTCAAGACAGGAGATTGAGGTATCGACATTGACATGAGTAACCGACTGGGCGGCCCGTATCAGAGCATTTTCATCGACTGTGTCGGGCATGTTATTATTGGTCCAGTTTTGGACTTTAGACCAGGTATTATTGCCCGAGTTAGAATTCCATATTCGAGTTGTGGCACCACATGCAGCTGACAGTGATTGATTGGCAAAGAAAAACATTAATATAAGGAGGAAGGGCATTTTTGCCCCGGATTTAATTTGTGAATAAGAGAATAGATAAAAATTATTCAATCTTAATACCCTCAATCGATTTAATTGGTCACGCTAAGTCTGATTGAAATACTTTTCGACAGGAATGACCTAAAACTTATGGTTTTATTATACCGCCATTCCTTATTTTATTGATCAACTACCCTGTAAGCTGACCTTTTTCGATTTGCCTTCATATTTCTAGTTGTATTTCAATTAGTTATATGGATTTTTTTTTATGATAAGAAATTTACATATGAGGCGACTTTTTAAAAAAGCTGAGATTTTTAAAAAACTGATGATATTTTAAGGCAGAGAAGGGTTAACTCATCGAAATAAGAAGGTGCGGAAGTGAGGAGCAGGAATGGGAAGGAAAGATGGCCTTATCCTAATGATACTGTTCGCTTGATTGGTCCTTGGATGGGCATATCGTTTATTTTGGAGACAAAAAGGCCCCTTCATAGAGGGGCCAAGGTACTTCATAGTTTGCTATAATTAATTAGCAGGTTTGTACCAGCAAAGAGGGCGAAGTCCATCTTCAAAGCTATTAGCACGGGTACAGGTTCCAATTGTCGCGTCTCTGTCACTGACATCATCAGTGTGATGCTTGATGCAGATAGCGCCTTGGAAATAGGTATCAACACGACATTGTGGGGCCGGGTGATTATGATCTGTTTTTGTCACAACACGTGTGTCTGGTGTTGTAAACTTGAGCTCAGTTGGTAATTTTCTGAGGTCCCTGAAAAGGTTACCAAGGCTAAGACCGGCCATGGCGCCCCTTTGGCAAGCAGCGACTTCTTCGGCCGAATTGAAATTGGCCTCACATTTTTCAGTTACGATTGCAGGGACATTAAGAGTTTTGACAATTTCAATATTATTGTCATTCTCTACATATTTACGGAGGCATTTACTTGAACCGAAGTAGTCAGCTTGACCCTCGTTTGTGGCCCAGGTTGATCCATACCAAGAACGCTTTTTAGGTGCTCCACCTATGTGGTGTCCGATTTCGTGACAAGCAACTAAGGCAAAGGCGTCATCTGTAATCGCTTCGTGTCTGGCCAACCCACCAAACATTGAAACCATCCATTTTCCACCGCTTTGTTGAGCATAAGCGTTAACAGTACCACTTTCCCAGTTTCTATTAATAACGAGTTTTTTTCCTTTTTGACCGATGACAGGACCGTAGATAGCTTCTACGCGATCAAGAATGGAGTCAAAGCGCTCTTTTGTCATGTCGTTAGCTGCTTTGTCAAAAGGGCCAATCCACATTTCGTTGTCTTCAACAATTCCTGATGTTCCGTGTTCATCGCAGGAAAGAATTTGGCCAATAAGACCGAAGGCCAGCATGGCCAAAAGTATCTTCTTAAACATTATTCATCCTCCTTGAATGCTATGTCTGTGCTTTAACGTGCACAATAAGTGTTCTATTCTTTTGTAGGTAAGTCTACTAAAAGTAAGCTTAATTGGGCTTGTGTAAGATTATATTAGATGGAATGCCACTGTTTAAATTAATAATATTTAGGGTTGTGGGCCACTGGAGGCGCGTTTGATTCAATCAGGCCAGAGAAATCGATTATTGTAACCAAATTGTTAGCGAGTCTGTTTTATTTGTTTATTTGTTATTTCCCAGTCATAATATAATGAATAAAGACTTTATTTATTTTATGGACGTGAATGATGGCATATTCTTTATTTATCCTATGGGCCTTTGCCGTTGGCTGTGTTATTCCCTGGCAATCAATTGTAAATCACCGACTGGCCCAGGGTGTTGGTCATCCGATCCCCGCATCACTTATTTCCTTTAGCGGTGGCTTTCTTTTCTTTATTATTTTATCTTTTATTTTTCCTCAAACCTGGCCTGGCTTTAAAAAAATCTTTGCCCAGAATCCTATCTATTTGATGGGTGGAGTGATTGGGTCCTTTTTTATTATCTCTGCTATTGTTGTGATCCCTAAGATTGGATCGACTCTATTAATCGGAATGGTCGTTGTCGGGCAATTAATTATGTCTCTAATTATTGACCATTATGGCCTATTGGGTGTTCCTGTTCAAAAAATTAGTCTTGTCCGCATACTTGGTGTCGCTCTTTTGTCTGCGGGGTCGGCGCTTCTTCTAAGGAAGTAATCCATTTCAACTTTTTAATTTGATAGAATTGGGCAATTCTAGGATGGCCGCAATTATGATAAAATCGAGATAAAGACTGATACAGTGCTCGGGGGTCTTTTTCCTGACGAGCGGCCCTAACTAACCATTTAATACCCTTGGGTAACTCCCCATTGGCGGCGAGCAAGGCACTATAGAACAATTTTGCATTTTCTCCTAAAAGGGGATGGTCAAGAAAATCTGCGATTTGATCAAGCGCTAGGAGTAAATATTTTTTACTTTCTTTGGAGTGAAGGCCAACTTTGGCGTATAGAAGACCTCTAGAGAAATAGGCCAATTCAATCAGAAGAGGGTCTTCGTGGCAAAAAAGATCGATGCAATTTTGATGATAGGAGAGTGCATGGTCAAAATTTATGGCCTTGTCTTGCCAATAATCATGACTTAATAAAACCCCTACGACTAATGATTCTCGAGCATTTAAAAAGTTTTGTGGCAGTTTAACCCAGGGACGAATTTGCTCAACTTTGAAGGGGAAGTACTCTTGCCAGTCAATCAGCGACTCTCGGTAAAGGGAACCTTTAATATTAAGGAGCTCTTGACCCATCGTTAGGAAATAATGGTGGAAAAGTCCGTGGCCCGTCAATTGATCATTACGCATTGTTTGTGTCTCCTGCTCTCATCTTGGACTGTAGTATGCCTGATTGAGAAATGGTGTCGAATGCCTTTTTTAGGCCATCTTGGGGTTGTTCTAAATGATGAATTGTTGGTGAGGGTGGCCATTTCTTGTGGCAGGTGTCGCAAAAAGTAGAAGTTTTTTTCTTTTAAGAGATCTTAGTGAAGCTCTATTTTTTTGACACCGATAAGGATACCAATAAATTTTCGTGCGACAAGGTGCATTTTAGTAAAGGCCTTGTCATTGGCCGTTATTTGCCATTTTCCTTTGGTAAAAGCTAATTTTGCTTGGAAGCGCTTAAAGGCAGCGACTGTTATATTATAGGGGTAGCGGATCTCTATTGGACAACCTTTTTGTGGATCAAAGGGTTTGCAGGTAAGGTCAACCAGAACAATACCGACGGATTTCGCTAAGGGGACGGGATTTTCCAAGATCGCAGCAGGGTAGACTTTAACCTTATCGCCAGGCCGGCGCCTTGTTTTTATGGCGATAATTCGATTTTGATCATCTGTTTCGACAATAAGATTATAGCTTTTTGGGCCAAGTCCGGAGGTAATTTGGGCAAGAAAATGGTCTTTTCCATGGATCGCTTGAGTTAATGAAAAGAGGAGCCAGAATATTATAAGTGATGGAAATTGCTTCATTTTTTTTATCCTTAATGTTCACCTCTATTTTAGGCCTAAAATGAAAAAAGATCTAATGGTGATTTTCAACCGGTCGGAGTAGTTGAACGTCCCTTATAATAGGAGGGGTGAAGACTTTTATGATAGGTTTCGTCATATTTATGGTGCCTTTGCTCATATTAAATGAGGCAAGAGCGCGCGATCTGACAGGCGAGGATTCTATCTCTGCGGTCAAAAAGCGATGTCTTCAAGAGGGAATGGAGATTATTCAAATGCAACAGGGGTTAACATTAAGACAGGCGGCGCCCTTGTCCCAGGTATCAGCTCTTCAGAAAATTTACTTAAATGAATTATTCTTATTCTGTGATTGTATGGAAAGAAATCCTGGTGAGGGGGCCTTGCAATATCCAGAAAAGGATTTTTGTGCCCAAGAAAAATTCTCGTCATTATCTTATCAATACTTTTTCCACGGTCAGATGGTGCAAATCGCCACTTATGTTCGAGAGCGTCTTAACCGGCGATTGATACCTGGTATTAGGATGGTGGCAAGTGGCCCTTCACTTTATCAACGGCAGCAATGTTTGGAGGAAAGTATTTTGACCAGATGCAGTGTGCGTCAAAGTTTGGCCTTAACCTATTTGTGTATTGAGAAATATTTAAAAGATCCCTATTACCACCTAAAAGTAGAGCAAGCTTGTCCGTCACTTAATACTGATGAAGTTGATGAAAACCTTCCCATTTCAGGTGAATTCATTTAATAATAGAAGTAGATAAGGAGATTTTTTATGGCAATGAGTATTTGGTCAATTATTGCGACTGTTATTTGTGTTCTTGGATTTAGCTGGGTTACTTATATTAGTTTTAGTGAAGAGTCTGTCGAAGAGAAAGTCACCGCTAAGGATGATGAGTAGCTGATCTAATTGCTCGCCTAAATAGTTTTACCTTTATCTTCTTGAGAAATTAACCGATCATATTTTTATATGTGGAGATTAATTTCTAGTTCAATTGCATTAAAGTTGACATCCTTTCTCGCCCTTATGGCGTTAGTTGTCTCTATTATTGTTGGCCTTATTTTCGAATATGAAGGCCATAAACACATTTGGGAAATTCAAAAAGAATTAATCGAACATCGTGCAGAAGATTTAGGCCATCGAATGATGGCCATATTGCGGGGGAAACAAGATCGGTTGCGATCGAAATCCTATTTATCTGATCACTCCCTAAAAAGTTACCTTAAGACGGATAATACTTATCTTGGTTTTTGGAGGCTAACTCCCGACCTAAAAAGTGCCCAAAGCTTGAAAGGCCCTAAACATTTGCGATTGCCGGCCACCTTTCGCAGTCTTTTGACCCAGTCTAAAGCTAATGAAACAATTGTTTCAGACTTCATCTTAGTTAAAAATGAAAAGGAATCTATTCCCGCCATCTATATTGGCCATAAAAACAAGAATGGCTCCTTTTCCATTGGACTAGAGCAGGGAAAGGATGTTTTTCAGGTCTTGGAGCAAGGCGATAAAAGTCTTTTTCGATTTTATCTTATTAATTTAAATGGGGACTATCTGATTCATCCCCACTCCAATAAAACATTTGGTTTTGAAAAAGGTCTCCGTTATTTTATTCAAAGTGACTTTGGCGATATCGATAATGAATTTCTTTTAGATGATAAATTAAAAAAGAAAATGATCTTTTATAAAGATCATGGTGATGATCAAGTTCTTCTTATTAAGAAATTTTATCTTAATAAAATGGACCGTCATTTTTATTTTAGTCTAGGGGTGGGGGTCTCTAAGCATTGGCTTGCTCTGCGCTACCGGGAAGGGCAGTTATCTCGGGTTGCCTGGGCCTTAAGTCTCGTTATTATTGTGGTTCTGGTCGGTTGGTTGGTAACAAGTTTTATTATGCGCAATTTGCAAATCATCACGAAAATGGCGAGTCGCTATACCCACGGTGACATCAATGTGTCCTTGGATATACAAAGCGAAGATGAAATTGGAATTTTGGCACGGACGTTTCAAGGAATGGTTCGTCAAGTAAATGAGCGCACAAGAGTCCTCCGGAAAAGTGAAAGAGAGACCCGAGAGGCCCGAGACCAGGCCGAACAAGCACTTTTGGCCAAGAGCGAACTCTTGGATGATATGAAAAAGCAAAAGGCCGAAATCGAAAAAGTTTCCAGGGATAAAGATGAATTATTGGCGATTGTTTCCCATGATTTAAAAAATCCACTAGCGGTGATTGAAACCAGTCTGGATATTTTAATCGAAGAAAATACAGAGTTTAGTGCGACCTCAAACGATCTTATTCGTCGCTCGAAAAACTCCGCCAAGTTTGCTCTTAATTTGATTACTGACCTATTAGACTTAGCGCGGTTAGAAGGTGGGATTCGTTTAGATTTCGAAAAGTTTAAAGTCAAAGAAATGATTAATAATGTTTTGGATTCCTATTTTTTAAAATCTCAAGAAAAGGGCATTAGCATAATTACTGAAATTGATAAGGATTATGAAATTTCCGGGGATTATGCTCGTATTGTCCAGGTCATCAATAATATCCTAGGAAACGCTTTAAAATTTACGCCTCGAAATGGAAAGATCAAATTTAAAATTACAAGTATTCAGGGGCGGCGTTTGATCGATGGATCAAGTGAGATTTTAAGAATTGAAATTGCAGATAATGGGCCAGGGATTCCTAGTGATAAAATTGATACTATTTTTAATAAATTTGAGCAGGCCCGAGTCAAGGATAGGGAAATCGGTACTGGCTTAGGACTGGCCATTTGTAAAAATATTTGTAGTTTGCATAATGGTGATATTTGGGTGGAGTCACAAGAAGGTAAGGGCTCAACCTTTATTATCACATTGCCTCGCGTTCTATCCCATACTAGTGAAGCGACTCCTATTATTTCTGAAGGTCGGCCGACTTTATTATTAGTGGATGACTCCATTGAAATTATCCGTCTTTACCAATCAAAGTTAAAGAGCTTGGATGTCGATCTTCTAACTGCCTATAATGGCCTTGAAGCTTTAGAGATATTAGAGAAGAGCGCTGTTGACCTCATTATTTTAGATTTAGAAATGCCCTATCTCAATGGTCTAGAAACACTCAAGCGGATTCGCGCAAATGCAAAACTAGCAAAAACTCCCGTTATTATATCCACAGAGGCGATTGATACAGATATGATTGAGCAGGTTAATCGCGAAGCGGATGCCCTTCTCCGCAAATCAGAAGATATTGTGGATCTCGCTGATCATGTCAGATCTTATCTCTTCCCCGATGAAGCACCCAAATATGGTAAAAGCATTGACTCCGGTCAAAAGACCATCCTTGTTGCGGAAGATGACGATGGTATTCGAGAAATAATTACGGAAGGTCTTAAAGGCAATAATTATAATATTATTAGTGCTAAAAATGGTGTTGAGGCACTTTTTCTCTATAAAAAATATGATATTAGTTTATTGATCACAGATATTCGTATGCCTGAAATTGATGGCCTGACCATGGCAAAAATGATTAACGGTACAAAGCAAGAAGTGCCTATTATATTAATTTCAGGAAACTTAATGGAATTGCCTAAGGAGATTAAGGAGAAATTGGGGATTATAGGTTTATTGCCTAAGCCATTTGATATGGAAGAATTAGAGGCCCTTATTGACAAAGTTTTTGATACTCAGGCCGAGATTTCCGAAAGTGAAGAGGATTATTTTGGTGACGAGACTTTATCTGAGATTGAATCGATCGTCGAAAAAGCTCCCGCGCTAGAAGAAGCCGCTCAGGCGCCACCTTCCCAGGATAAAACAAAAGAAACTCATGCCATTAATGCTCCAACCGATGATCAATTGATCCAATTACTTTTGGTGGATGACTCAGACGATATGCATATGCTTTTTAAAGTATTAACAAAAGGGATGAGTATTGAATTAGACACTGCTAAAAATGGTGAAGAAGGTTTATCAAAGATAAAATCAGGACGATACGATTTTGTTTTTATGGATATCAATATGCCCATTATGACAGGGCTTGAGGCCATTTCTAAGCTGCGTACTTGGGAGCAAGGAATAGGCAAGGCCAATCAAGTGGTTGTCGCCTTATCGGCCAACGATTCAGAGAAGGACCAAAAAGAGTACGCTGAGGCCGGTTTTACCGATAGTCTGGGCAAACCCTTTAATAAGGTTAAAATCAAAGCACTTTTAGATTTATATTGTGAGAGCGAGGCATAAATGACGGAAATTGGATTAAATTGCCAAAAGAAAATATTTTTAGTGGATCCTGATATTGCCCTTCTTAAAAAAATTGGTCACTTCTTGGCCGAGGAATTTCCTGATTATGAAATAACGGCGATGGCATCTTTTGACCAGGTTTTAGAAGAGTTAGAAGAGGGCTTTCCCAGCCTTATCATCACGTATCTTGTAAATGATAGTGGGCAACAGGTCTTGCCGATTCTTAAAAAGAATTTTAAAAAATCAAGGCGAGTCGAAACACCTATTATTCTCACTGGGACGCGGGCGCAGTTCCAAGAAGGTGAGATCGAATGGAAAGAGGGTGATGTACATCTAGTACCAAAGGCCATTCGACTTCCCTTTTTAAAATCAGTTGTAGAGACTTGTTTGTCTCACGCTAAAAAAATTCAAATCAAAGAAATTTTTCTCGAAAAAAATGATTTTTTATTTCATGAGGGAGAATTCTCCAATAGTATTTTTGTGCTCAAAAAAGGGCGATTACAAGTTTTACACGAAGCTCATGGGCGAGAAGTGCCACTAGGAGTTATTGGAGAGGGGCAATTAGTAGGGGAAATGTCCTTTCTCGACGGGAAAGCTCGTTCGGCGACAGTACGTGCTCTTGAGGAGTGCTTGGTCCACGAATTGTACCTCGGTGACGTCCAATCATTTTTTAAGGCGCAACCCCCCTGGTTAGAGCTACTCATTCAAACTTTATTGAATCGACTAAGAGAGGCCAATCGTAAGCTCGAAATGGATTAAAGGCATTCTTTGATGGCAGCACGGAGTTCTTGCCGGGTAAATGGTTTTTTTAACGCTTGATGGGCGCCCATCTCTTTGGCCTGGTCTAACAGAATTTTGGCGACTATTTCTTTACCATGACTACTACCACCTTCAGAGCAGACGAGAATTTTAATTTTGGGAAAGGTTGAACGAACTTTTTTTATTAACTCAATACCATTTAATTCAGGCATGATGATATCAGTTAATAATAGGTCAAAGTGTTCATAACAAAGTTTACCTAGGACCTGAAGAGGGTCATTAAGAACTTCACAATGATAATCCTTTTTTAGAAAGTGGGCATAGAGTGCACCTAAATCGATATCGTCATCAATAATGAGAATTTTCTTTTGATTCATCATCTTCCCATTATGCCTAATAATTTGATTTGCGGCTAGGATAAAGAATTGAGGAATTCAAGGGCCTCTTCAGTAAAATGAGTGGGACAATTGTTTTGGTAATCAAAGGCCACAAGATTAGTTTTTGCTAATGCCAAGTAAGTGTTTTTTGTTTGATTGGTGAGGCGGTAAAGTAATTGGAAGCACCTGGCAGTGACCTCCCCGAGCGCTAATTCGATGAGGATAATATCTCCAAAATGACCTTGGCACTTATAGCTGATCGCCGCATCAACTTGAATAAGTGATCTTTTAAAAAAATCGATTTCATTTTGGCCTTGGGCCTTAAGAAAGCGCAGTCGGGCCTCATGGCATAAGGTCAATAGTTTATCATTTCCCAAATGATTGCCATAATTGAGGTCAGAGACACCGATTATATACTGAGTTTGGAAAAATGAATTTTCTGGAAAGATGATTTTAACGCGATCCAAGATGCTGTCCTTTTTTGACCAATAACCGCTGAGTTTATTATAATAGGGTTATGGAAGGTAAAAAAATTAAAATTGGGCTCTTTGATTCCGGTATTGGTGGATTCTCAATACTGCGGGAAATCATGGGTCAGGCCCCAGGCCCTGAGTATTATTATTTTGCCGACCGTGAATATGCCCCTTATGGCAATTTGAGCGACAAGGATATTGTGCAGCGATCCCGATTAATTGTCCAATACTTAAAAGATAGTCACTGTGACTTGGTCTTATTTGCTTGTAACACCGCCACGAATATGTCGATTGAGCTCCTGAGAGGAGAGTTCGACCTGCCTCTTATCGGTGTTGAGCCCTATATCAATATCGTCAACCAAGTGGCCGATGTCGGTCAAAAATGGGGCGTCCTATTAACACATGCTTCGTTCCGCTCAGAAAAATTTAATACGTTAAAGAGTATGAAAGACCCTAATGGCCAGGTCCAAGTGTTCACAAGCTCCAATCTGGCGTCCTTAGTGGAGGAATTTTGGCATGGTGGAGATCAAGATGATTGGCTACCAAGGGTTCATCAGGAATTAGAGGAATTGAGAGAGTCACAGGTAACACACCTCATCTTAGGTTGCACTCATTATCCTCTTATTCAAGAAGTGATAGAAAATTATTTATCGATTAAAACAATTTGTCCTGCGGCACAAGTCGCTTCTCATGCTCTTTCTCGTCTTGGTATTGAGATCTCAAGAGGCCAGGATTTACCGGCATTCTTCTATAGCGAAGCTCTTGGCGGAGAGTGGAAAAAGCTTGCGGGGAAAAATCTTTGGCCAAAAATTAAGCTAGAATAATTGCCAACCCTTTCTCCTCCTCGATATAATCCATGCAAATATTCAAGGAGATTTCCCATGACAATTATTAAGTCCATTCATGCCCGCCAAATTCTCGATTCTCGTGGTAATCCCACTGTCGAAGTCGACGTCACCACTGAAGACGGTGTTACCGGCCGCGCCTCTGTTCCTTCAGGAGCCAGTACTGGTAAGCGTGAGGCCCTTGAAATGAGAGATGGTGACCCTCAATTTTATATGGGAAAATCTGTCCTGAAGGCGATTGGGCATGTTAATGATACTCTAGGCCCCGCTATTGTGGGTATGTCTTGTCTTGATCAACGAGCGATTGATCAAAAAATGCTGGATCTTGATGGGACTGAAAATAAAGAAAAATTTGGTGCCAATGCAATTTTGGCAATTAGCCTCGCTACAGCGCGCGCCGGTGCCAATTCTTCAAATATGCCACTTTATCAATATCTCAAAAGTACACTTCATTCACCTAATGAGAGAGGTGAGTATTGTTTACCTACACCATTGATGAACATCATTAACGGAGGGGAACACGCTTCCAATAATCTAGATATTCAAGAATTTATGATTGTTCCTCATATGGCCAAGTCTTTTGCCGAGAATTTTCGTGCCGGTGTTGAGGTCTTTCACAACTTGAAATCTGTTTTGACGAAGAAAGGTTATAGTACCAATGTCGGAGATGAGGGAGGCTTTGCTCCCAATCTCCAATCACACGAAGAGGCAATGGATTGTATCTTAAGTGCGATTAAGTTGGCCGGTTATCGACCTGGAATTGATATTTCCTTTGCCTTAGATGCTGCAAGTTCTGAATTTTACAAGAATGGTGCCTATCATATGGAAGGCAAAGCTTTCACCAGCGGAGAAATGGTGGAATATTATTCAAAATTATGTGAGAAATATCCGATTTACTCCATAGAAGATGGACTGGATGAAGGCGATACAGAAGGTTGGATTGAGCTTACTCGTGCACTGGGAGATAAAATCCTTCTTGTCGGCGATGATCTTTTTGTCACCAATAAAAAGATTTTACAGCGAGGTATTGATCATAAGGAAGCGAATGCCATTCTTATTAAAGTCAATCAAATTGGCAGCTTGAGTGAGACTTTTGATACCTTGGAATTGGCCTTCAATAATAAATTCCGCGCCATCATTAGTCACCGATCAGGCGAAACAGGAGACAGTTTTATTGCCGATTTGGCCGTTGCTTGTGGAGCAGGCCATATTAAAACTGGCTCGGCATCACGTTCTGATCGTATGGAAAAGTATAACCAGCTCTTGCGTATTGAAGAGCATTTAGGATCAGACGCTAAGTTTTACCCCGTTAAATAAAATCTTGGGGGTCTGATCTAAAAGGCCCCCTTATGATTTTTTTACAAAAAATAAAAACATTTTTTAACTTCATGGTTAATGAATCTGCCGATCTTCTCTTAAGGCATGATCTTTTGAACTCTCTTCATGGAATGAAGCTTTTTATACACCACCGCCTCGACCAAAAGAAAACCTTAACACAAGCTGAATTGGACAATTTATACCAGGAGCTGGTCATTATGGAAGAATTGATATGGCCAAAGGAAAAAGGATCCTCTGCTTTAGGTCTGAAGGCCTTCATGGACCGTTTTTATGAGCAAGCGCTAGGACACTTTGATGATGTTCAGTACCAATTTAGTAAAAATTTACCGGAAGAATTTTCCATCGGTAAGGAGGCCTATCGAGTTCTCAGCAATATTTTAAAAAATGGCCTTGATCATGGCCGAGGTGTTTTAAAAATTAATTGTTATCGCCAACGAGATTACTTCCGTTTAGAAATGAAAAATCAATTAGGTGAAAATGATCGCTTTGATCATTCATTTCCCAGGGGGTTAGGTTTAAAGTCCATTCATTACCAATTAAGGCAGGTGAATGGTTCTCTTCGGCAATGGCAAGAAGGGGAGTTGTATTGTGTTGATATAACTCTACCTTGTGTTGTTGAACAAAATAGTCAGACAAGGCGTGCCGCTTAGGAGGCCATAAAGTTATTGTCAACGGAGTCAATTGGCCCTACCCTTTAATTAAGGGAAAATTATTTTCCCTGTGTTGGGAGAGAGCTTTGAAACTTTTTATCGCTTTGACCTTTAGACCGAACCATTGGCAATTTAAAAAGATCGATACTTTCCGCCGACGATTCGATACCAAATTTCTTAAATCTAATTTTTTACAAATGACTTTAATTCCGCCTTTTGAAATGGAAAAATCCCTGGCCCTTGATTTTATGAGTGAAGCGACTGAGATTTTGGACTCGCATACGATTGATCACAGTGATTGGGATAATATGCGATTCACACAAATGAAAACGCTACGCTCAAGGCCTACTTTATTGGGCCTGGTACCGGAAATGCCAATGAGTATTTTGTATTGCCAAGAGGAACTATTTGAAGTCGCCGGCCAATATGGGGCGCAGTTCTTAAAAAAGAAAAAACAAAAAGAAATTGAAAAAAATATTCTCCTACCCATAGGACGTTTTTTTGATCCAATCGAATTAGAAATAGGTTTAGATACTGCGGTTGGTGAAATTCAATTACCATTGTCACTTGATATTCAGGATGTTTTGGTTTTTGAAAAAGTACCGGGACAATGGATACCTCAGCGTGCCCTCTATAAAAAGGCGGAGGAAGTTAATCAAAGGCAAAATCGATTTAATATGGAAATTGCTTAATGGTTAAAATTTTCACTTTTTTTATCTTTATGTTTTCGCAAAATTTATGGGCGAACCCCTTCACTCCGGCCACCACGTTTTTGGGGAAAGGTGGATATAACCTCTCTTTCCTTGGTAGCTATTGGCAATCGACAGGTTATTACGATGAAAATGGACAGGTGATACAGATGGGGCCTAATGACGCTTTTAGTATGACTGAAGGGGAGGTCGACCTTCGTTACGGGAAAAGTGATAAACTCCAATTTGGTGGAGGTTTTCGTTTCCGTCAATTACAGGCCAGTTTTGATGGTGCCAACCAGATCGTCGAGAATTCTAATTCAGGTCTCGATGTTGTATGGGGCAGTTTGTTTTATCACTTGGGGACATATGATTCTATGTCCTACGCTTTAAAATTTAAATTCACTCATGCTTTTTATGCCAATGCTGAATATGATACTACCTCCTCATTACCCGAAGATGAGCAAGTGCTCGGTGATAGTGGTAATGAATGGGAACTTGGCGTTGACTTAAGCTATAACCGCAGTCGCGTCCATAGTTTAAACGCTGGTATGAGTTTTCGACAACCCGGTAATCATTTAAGTTCAGAGATCCCTTTTGCCCTTAATAGTGTATGGCAATGGCAGTTTTGGACGTTAAAGATGGGGGTTGATGGTATTTACTCGATGGGTACCGATGAGTTTACCGCAGACCCAAGTTCTAAGCCGCTTCAGGGCACCAGGCCGAGTATGCTTTTTAATAGTATCAACCGACAATGGGCCGATGCCGTCATTGGTATTGAAAAGAAATTTACTCATTGGAGCTTAGGTTATCAATTGAATTATCGTGTGCAAGGGCAGTCAACAGATCAAGGTGTACGCCACTTATTGATGTTTAATTATCGCCAGCAGGGATTAGATTACCGTACTAAAAAAATTAACCAATTTAAGGATTATGATATTGAGGCCTCGGTGGTGCGCTCTTCCCCGCGTGGAAAATTTGTCCTAATTGATAAAGGACTTAGTGATGATGTGGAAAAAGGGATGGTATTTGATATTTATCAAACCGACTATTTTGGGGGCAATATATTGGTGGCATCAGGAATCGCCCATCAAGTTCGGTCAGAAGAAACTATTATTCGTCTAACTCGTCAATATCAGAGCATTAAGGTCAAGAAGGGGTTCCAGGCGAGAGGGCATTGATTAACCAGAGCTTGGGACTTTACTTATTCTTTGTTAAAATGAAAACAAATGTGAGGATATTTAATGAAGAACATAATTGCTCTAATCTGTGTATTATTTTTAAATTCTAATCTCTTGGCCAAGCGCTTTGCTTCTCAATACGCTGAATTTCAATTACCTCCCAATTGGGAATGTGCCCTAGAGGGTACGGAATGGGTCTGTCAAAGTAGTAATAAAGGCCGTAAGCGTGAAGCGATCATTATCATGGCCGCTAAGATTCGTGGGCCGAGTGATGATCTTGGTGAGTATAAGGCCTATTTAAAAAAGCCAAAAACTTTTTCTTTGCCCGGAGGAAAAACTCAAGTCTCTGAGGCAAAATACTCAAAGGTTAACGAGATCAAAGGCCATCGCTGGGTCGATGCCCTTCATATGGCCTCAGAGGTTCCAGGGTTCTACACTCGCTATCTTGCGACCGTCAAAGAAGACCTTGGTATCGCTGTGACTTTTTCAGTGTCCAAGGATCATTATAGTTCTTATCAGAAGGTATTTGATAATGTCATTGCCACCTTGAATGTTTTTCGGCAAAAGCAAATAGATGCTGATAAGTTTCAGATTAAAACTTCTACAGAGGATTTGATTGGCGATACTACTTTCATTCCACAAGTTGATGAAAACTTTGGTATAGGAACTCGTGAAGCTAGTAAAAAGGGCCAGAAGTCTGGAAGTGGTGACACCTATTTTTATATTATTATTATCGCGGCCGTTGCCATTATCATTATGAAGAAAAGAGGTAAGAAAGGTACTAAGAAGAAAAAGAAGAAGTAGGGTAATTACAGAGATCTAAATATTTCATCGTATCAAGGCCATGGTGCTCCTTTGGGAAAAATTCCATGGCCCAATTTTCCAGCGAATTCATTAATTGTGGACCTTCATAAGCTGATGATAGAACACAACGAATACCATTTTGATTGGCAAAGTGACGAGCTTCTAGAACTGTGCTCATATCACCCCAGAAATTAGGCTTGATAACGAAGGCCTTAACCGCTTTCGTGACCCATTTACCGACAGAAAAAGGGTCTAGGCTTTCATCCAACCCAATAGGAATCGCACTGGAGAGTTGTTGATAGTCTTCCGGCCTAGTTAATGGTTCTTCAAAGTATTGGACTTGCCCAAGGTGATCGCCTAATGATAGCGCGAATTGTTCAAGCTCATTGATACTAAGAGATTGGTTGGCATCAAGGCGTAATTGTAATTGGGGGTATGTTGTTAGGAGTTGCTTTATGATTTTGGCCTCTAAATTAAGTTTTTGCCGGCCAATCTTAATTTTTACGACATTGCCATAATCCGATAATAATTGGGGCATTTCTTGATTCCATTGGAGGATATCATTTAGCAGGCCATTTTTTAAAATCGTTTGATTCGTCTTTTTGATATTTGAAAAAGGGCCATCCCATAGGGCAGTGAGTGCCAATTGAAGTTCAGGAGCTAAGTTTTTAAATTGCGGAAAAAGCTTGGCCAAGGAGAAGCGACTGCTTTTATCGCTAAAATACAGAGTTTCGCCAATTAAGGGGGATAGAAAGCTTTTCGCCTGGGTTTTTATATCCTGTTGGGTGAACTGGGAATAATAGGGCAATAAGGAGCATTCATTCCACCAAACAGTATGATTCTCAAATTCAAGGCGGATGAGAATGGAGTGTTTGGCATAACAAACATGGCCTTTAAAAACCAGGGGGCGTTTGAAATTTAGAGTCAATGGTGCGAGAAAAAAACGTTTAAGTTTTAAGGCATCCATAAAAATAGACCAGCGCTTAACAAGCAGATGAGAAAGAGGAATTTTGCGGTTTGCCCAAGGCAGGCGTTGAGTCCTTGATCAATCGGCCCTGCAAGGATTCTCAACCATGTCGGATAAAATAGAAGTGCCAATAATATCAAAGCAACAGTAAAATGCTTAAAGAAGAAGACACTGACCATGAGGCACCCAATGATTCCCATCATAGGGATAAAACGCGCCATCATTTCAGGGTTGGAGTTGGCCAAGGTTACTTTGCCGGCCTTTTTATCTGTTTGTCGATCCCTGAGATTGTTGACCGCCATAATGGACCAAGACAGGCAACCGGGAATAAGACCTAAATAAAGAGCATCCCCTTGAAATTCTTGATTTTGCAAAAAGACCGTCCCCCAGACCGGAATAGGTCCAAAAAAGACGAGTGCCAATATTTCTCCCAAGGCCAAATAGCTTAAGGGAAAAGGTCCGCCGGTATAGAGGTAGGCAAATAGCATACAAACAAGGCCAAGGATCAAAATGGTCAAACCACCGTCGATAATTAAGGCCATCCCAAATAGGAAGCTGAGACTCATTGTTATAATAAAAGCTACCTTAACTTGTTTTGGGGAGAGGTCACCACTGGCGGTAACCCTTTTGGGACCTTGACGTTCAAGGTCGGTTCCTTTGATTCCATCAAAATAATCGTTGATGAGGTTTGATGATATTTGCAAAAGGACGGCACAAAAAAGACAGAGCGCCGCATTAATAAAATTTAGAGTGTGAAAGAGTTTATAGGAATAGGCCAGGGCAAGGGTGACTGGCCCAACACTGGCAAGGAGAGTTCGTGGCCGTATGGCCTGGATATAAAGCGGTAATAAAGAGCGCTCTTGATTCATAAAACTCCTTTAGGGACGGATGGTTTTTAATTGATGGTACATTTTTTGGTTAAATTCATCATCGATAATGGCCTCAATTATTTGTGGGGTTGGACGCGGTGGGCGGCATAGTTCCTTTTTTAGCTCCAGGTTAGTACTGACAATTGTGGACGATAGGCCCATCGCCTCTAGAATTGGTGTAAAAACCATTTGATGAGGAGTTGTGAGAAAGGGAATGATTTGCTTGCCATTTTTAATGTGAAGCAAATTAAAAATTCCGCCACCTTGGTTATTGGCGATGACAATTGTCATGGGGATAGGGTTCTTCGCCAACTCAAAAAAGAAATTAAAGTCATGGATGGTGCTTATATCGCCTAAGAATACATAAGTGGGCGAAAGTGCCTCCGAGGCAATGCCATAGGCGTGTGATAAATTACCTTCAATTCCACTGACGCCTCTTTGTGTGAAAATATGTAAGTTTTTTTTCAGTTTAGGATGAATGAAATTATCAAAGGCGCGAATGAGGGTGCTATTGCCAATGAAAACATGGGCCGCCTCAGGTAATAATTCAATCGCCATTTTGGAAAGTGAGGGAGTTGAAATCAGTTCTGAGTTATTAATTAATTGTGCCTTGGTCTGTGTAAACTCAGGCCATGGCCCATGTTTCAATTCTAGACCTTGTGGGAAAACATTTTGCTCAAGGGCGTGACCGGCCCAGAGATGGGGGTCCTCCTTGATAATAAGATTTCCTCGTAGGGCGGGGTCCTGATGCAGGTGAGAGTCATTAATTTGAATGACAGGAATAAGCGGGTTTTCCTGAAGGAAACGATAATAATGTTTCGAGATAAGACCGCCACCGATATGGAGAATACAGTCTGGTGGATTTTCGGTGAAATATCTAAAAACTTCACCGTGGTCAAAGCTTGGAACGAGTTGATCTTCTAGGGAGAAATCATATTTAAGACGAGATGAGACATCTAAAAAGCAGGCGCCGGTATATTGTTCGATATAAGATTTAAGCGCCTTTAATTCTGTCCAGGGATGTATTTCCCCCACCACCAATAGCGGGTTTAGGGAGTCCTGCCATGCGGGTAAAGAGGTCATTTGCGAGCGCTCGCGCCTTTTATTCTGGGTAATCAACTTATTATCACCACTAGAGAATTGCCGTGGGTCACAAAGTGGACCTGTCCCATCTAGCGGTTCTCTAAATGGCAAATTAATATGGATTGGTAATTTATTATGCTGTAATTGACAAGCGGCCTGGTCTATTAGGCCTTGTAATTGAATGGCACTTAATTGTTCATTAGGTGCCGATAGATTAAGAGACTCGTAAACATATGACCCATAAAAGGAATTTTGATAGATCGTTTGGTTGGCATTACCCTTAATTAACTCAATGGGTCGGTCTGCTGATACGATAACAAGAGGAATTTGTGTTTTATAGGCCTCTATGATGGCCGGAAAATAATGAGAGAGAGCGGTACCTGAGGTGCAGACGAGACCAACAGGAGTTTGTTTTTTCTTGGCCAAACCCAAGGCCATCATACCAGCACTACGCTCATCTACGATCGACTTAAGGTTTAATTCTGGCAATGAACAGAGTGCCTTGATAAAAGGCGCATTTCTCATACCTGGGCATATGATCCAGTCCTGCACTCCATGGGAGTATAAACGCTTACCTATAACATAAGACCAAAAAAGATTAAGGTCAGTTATTGTATGAGGAAGCTGCGAAAATTTTCCATTTTGTGGTGGATTTCCTTCCATTCCTTCTCACTTTCAGAGTCCTCGACGATTCCCGCTCCGGCGTAGGCGCAGAGACAATTGTCGATAATTGAGGCGCATCTTATATTAACTGAAATATCAATATCGTCTTTGCTGGCAATACCCAAAACACCGCAATAGGGCCCTCGTTTTTCACTTTCTAACGATTGTATGGCGGCGACTGCCTGGGCCTTGGGGAAACCTCCAATCGCGCCTGTTGGGTGCAGATTTAATAGTCCTTGTACCAATGGGTTATCAGGGCAATGGGCGAATAATTGGCCGTGAATATGTTGGACGTGGTTTAACTTTTTGACATGATGGTGAAATTTAAACTCAGGGACAAGGTTCATCTCTTTGAGTGGGCCTTCAATCGAGTCAATGACCCATTGGTGTTCTTTAATTTCTTTGGGGTCAGATAATAATTCCATTTCCAAATTAAGATCTTCTTCCGGCGTTTTTCCTCTTGCTCTGGTTCCTGCCAAAACGTCTATTGAAAGAATTTGTTGGCGCCAATGAAATAAGGTTTCTGGGCTAAAGGAAATAAAGCTTTTACCTTGTTTATGAAGAAATATAGAGTACGTGGACCTAATTGAATCTTTTATTTGTGTATACAATTCTGTGGCGTTAATTTCTTGATCGAAATAAAATTCGCTTCGTCCACTGAGAATGACTTTTTTGAGCTTCTCTGTGCGGAAAAGTTCCTTTGCTTGGTGGATTTGCTGGTCCCATTTAGCAAATATTGGTGTTTGCTTAGTCCCAATAAGTATCTTTTTTGAGGAGGCGGACTTTGGTGCTTGTAAGTACAGTTTTTCAAAATTATTTGGTTCGAGCGAAAATTGATAAAGGTCAACTCTTTCCTCGGCAAATACGAAAAGGTGCTTTGGGATTAAATAAATAAGATCTCTATCCCAATCCTCTTGTTCAAATGGGGCCCATATTAAGGCCTTCAATTGTGGGCATTGGTCCTGTAGAAGTTTTATTTTCTCTTCATCTTTGATGGGATGCAATTTTAATAAATCGCCAACACCAATAAGCTCTTGGTCTCTTCCCTGAAAATGCCAATAAATATCTTCATGCGTAAGAGTGTTTAATAAATTTGAAGGATTTAGTCCCTCTGATGACAAAGTTTTATGGATGAGAAAAATTTCCCCGTACTGTCTAGGCGTAGGTGTCTTTTGCGGATTAATGACAAAATCCATTTGCTTCAAGCCTTATCTCCTATATAGAGATAATTAATTCCGGCAGTAAGAGGAATGGCCTGAACATTTTGAAAACCGGCCTCTTTCATCCAATTCGCAAAATCATCACCGTAAGGGAAATCCTCTACCGTTTTATTGAGATAATCATAAGCATCCGTGTGTTTCGAGACGATTTTACCAATGGCCGGTAATAAATGGCGGAAGTAAAATAAGTAAGGTAGACGGATGAAGATATTTTTGGGTAGACCAAATTCCATGATAAGAGCACGGCCACCAGGTCTAAGAACGCGATGAATCTCTGTTAAGGATTTTTGGGGATTTGAAAAATTACGGATACCAAATGATAAGGTCACGGCATTAAAGCGTGCGTCATCTAAAGGTAAAAGGTTGCCATCACCAACTTGAAAACTAATTTTTTGGGTCAGGCCTTTTTTGGAAACCTTCTTTTTCCCCACTTCCATCATCCCGGTTGATAAGTCCATTCCGAGAACTTTTCCAACACGTTTGGATTTTGTTAAAGAGATAGCAACATCTCCTGTTCCCGTGGCCAGGTCCAAAACATTAAGTGGGATACCTTCAGGAAGTTTTTGGCGAAGACGCCAGCGCCAATAAATATCAATGCCAAAGGATAGGGTATGATTTAAGAGATCGTAAGTCTTTGCGATTTCGTCGAAAATCTTGAAGGATTGTTTTTTGCGATTGGGTAAATCTGCCGTCTGCGCCATCTTTTTCCTCTTTCTTTATTGTTACTGGCCTTTTAATCTTTTTTTTGCTTTATATCAAGCTAAGAGGCTTAATTTTCAGGTTATTAAGCTGCTTTCTGACCATAATTGTAAATTGACCAGAAAGGGTGAGCATGTTACAACCTGTTGTAATCTCAACAAAAAAGGTGCGTATAGTCATGGGTCCTCTTGATGTCATGGCAAAAATTCCAGCTGAAGTACTTGAAAGGGTAGCTCAATACCAGGTTAGGTCTCAATCTCCATATTGTAATGGAGTCATTAATGACATCCTCAATACAACAGTGGCGCGTGGCGGTAAACGCTTACGGCCTATGTTAACACTTTTGATGGCGCGTCTCTTTAATGTGACTGACCCGTCTCTTGATATTATTGCTGAAAGTATTGAGTGGGTGCATGCCGCCTCTTTGGCCCATGATGATGTTGTTGATGAAGCGGACATTCGCCGTGGCCGGCCCTCTATCAATGCGGTGGTGGGAAATAAGAAAGCGGTTTTGGCCGGTGACTATCTACTAAGCCATGTGATCGTGCGACTTTGTGAAACTGGGAACACTCATTTAGTTCAAGAAATGTCCTTGATTATAAAAAAATTAGCAGAAGGTGAGTGGCTCCAATCCGATGCGATTACCCACCGCAATTATACACCTGAGCTGATAGAGCAAATCGCTCTTTGTAAAACCGCGAGTGTGATGTCTTGGTGCGCCATGGCCCCGGTGATATTGGCGAGAATGGACTCTTTGATTGAAGTGGCACAGAAGTTTGGTTTGAATTTAGGGCTGGCATTTCAATACCAAGATGATGTTTTGGACTTTGTCGGTCCCGGTGAAAAGGAAATGGGGATTGATCTGAAGAACGGTCAATTAAATTCTGTCACTTATGAATTCCTCAAAAGTAATAAGGGCCTAATGCAGGCCTATCAAAATAATGAATTAACACAGGCCGAATTAAATGTTCAGGGAGAGGACTTTCAAAAAGCAATCTCTAGCATTCAACAAAAAGCGCTTGATCATGTTCAAAAGGCCGAGACCTATTTAGATAATATTGTATCGGAATTAATCAAAACATTTGACGTGCCGGCAGCTCATATTGAGGCGCAATTACCTCCTATCAAGGCGATTATGGCCTTTCTTGTTTATCGTCCCAATTAACGCGAGTCAGGCGATTTACTTTTTATAAACACAACGATTTTTAAGGCAGGTCGTTTTTGTGGTACAGGTTTTATGATTTGAAATCACCTGGGCACATATGATACCGCTTTGGGAGTTTCTGATAAGGTCTTGGCGCCGATCCTCGGCGTAAAGTCGGTTGAGGGGGACGCCTGTTCCACCGGCCAGACAACCACAAATATCGCCTTTACCAATGATACAATCTCGTGGTTTTTGGCAAATTTGATATTGTCGCGGTACTTCGAGGGCCATTATGGATAAGGTCAAGGTCGATAGAAACGCTGATATCAGTAATTTCATGTCTTAATCCTCCGAGCTAATTGGCCATTGGCCATTGATCAATGAGCATCTGGGCACGCTTGGGCAGACCATTGTTAAGATAATATTCTTTTTGTTCTTTGACAGCATTTTCAAAACTTGGGTTCGAAGAAATACCATTGTCTAAATTGTCATAACTAAAGTTAAAATGATGGCCAAAGGCATCAGAGAATATCCACTCAAGGGCCTGAGGTTTGATTTCAACAACTTCAAATTTTTTTTGTTGCTCTTTTGTTCTTCCATCTGGGTGATACCAATAGCCAAAATCGACTAACTTTCGTCTTTCACTACCTGCGATACACCAATGTGAAATTTCATGCAAGGCACTTGAAAAGTAATGACTTCTAAAAATTAATTGGCAATGATTGAGTTTTTTAGTTTTTGGTAGGTAGAGGGGCTCTTCTCCCCCTGCCACCAAGATTGTATCATCAAAGGTTTGGTTGAATATACTAATGAGCTTGAGTAATTTTTCGTCCATACTTTCTTATAATTGATCTAATTAATACCGTAGCGTTCTCAAATGATGAGAAAAATATGCAAACTTTATTCAAGATTGACCTTGAGACAGCGGGGGAGGTGTACAAAGGCATCTGAAATAGCACGTTGACAGCGCTCATCACCATCAAAAGTGACTCGAGGGACTGATCGCTGGGTTTCTTTTTGAACCAGGAGAGGATCCTTTGAGGTGGGAACGGTCGACTTGGCCTTTTGCAAGCTAAAGGAAAATTGGCAAATCTTATAAAGAAGTTTCTTTGTCCCAGTTTTCTTCTCGGAAAGAACTCCTTTTGTCACTCGTCTTTTGACCACGTCTCGTTCGGCCAAGCGCTTTATCTCATGTTTTAAATAGAGGTCGTTAGCAAAGAGGCGGCCTCGTTTGGCGAAAGGAATAGGGGTATAACCTTTTTTAACAAGAGCATCCTTCATATGTTGATCGAGATCTTGATGGCCTAATTTATCCCAGCGCAGTTTACAGCTTGGGTCCTTGATGACGAAGTCATAGGCCCAAGTTGAAGTACTTAGGCCGAGAAACGTTAAATATAAAAGGATGAGATATCTTTTTGACATGCTTCCTCCACTTCTTTAATTTCTTTAGGGATCATTGCGGTTAAATTGCGATGGGAATCTTTAGTAATTAAAATATCATCCTCAATACGAATACCAATATGGGCATATTCCTTGGGGATTTCTGATTGATAAGTTTGAAAATATAACCCTGGTTCAATAGTAAAAATCATTCCCTCTTTAAAAAGAATATCTTCACTTTGATCATTATAATATGGGCACATATCGTGAACGTCGAGACCGAGCCAATGGCCGGTACCATGGGGATAATAATTTTGGAGCGTGTTCTTTTCTTGGTGCTCGTCCATTGTCCCCTTGAGAATGTTGAGGTCTAGAAGTCCTTTTAATAGGGTCTCTTGTGCTTTCTTATGAAGCTGCGCCAATGAATTCCCGGGGACGGCCAAGGCCATGGCGTCCTTTTGAGCATTGAGAACTAATTGATAAATATCTTTTTGAGCGGAAGTAAAGCTACCTCCAACGGGAAAGGTACGTGTGACATCTGAGGCGTAACAGTCAAATTCTGCACCGGCGTCAATGAGAATGAGTTCGCCATCCTTTAAAGGGGCATCATTTTCGACGTAATGGAGAATGAGAGCATTATCACCACCAGCAACAATGCTTCCATAGGCGGTATGAGTACAACCTTTACGAGCGAATAAATACTCCATAAAGCTCAAGATGTCGCGCTCATTGAGACCATCTTTGGCCATCGCCATGGCCCCCTGGTGACCAAAGGAGGTCGCGATGGCGGCGGTGTCGATCGCTGCAATTTCTGCTGGGCATTTTATGAGGCGCATATGGCCCAAAGGCCCACGAATATGATTGATTTTATGGGGTGTTTTGGTTTTATTTTTTCGGCGGTTACCAAGGCCTTGCATAATGGGCAATACCGATTGTTGAATACTTTGATCATAAAAATCAGCAAAGAGGGTCTCATGATCTGCGATTAAATCTGGTAAGATTTCACTAAATTGGTCAATAGCATAACAGGCGTCCATTTCAAAAACTTGAGCGGCCTTTTCAACTCCTAACCGACGGCCTGTCCATAACTCCATCTTGGCATCTTTAGGACGCACAAAAAGGGTGCTGTGGGCGACACCACCACGATCTTCAATAACCAACCAACCCTGAGGCTCTTCTGCCCCACAAAGGTATTTAAAATCAGAGTTTACGCGATAGGGGAATTCCGTGTCGTGGCTGCGAACTTGATGGTCAAAGGCATGAATCACAGCGACTCCACCATTTAGGAGTTTGGCCAATTGATTGCGGCGTTGGCGATAATTGATTGTTCCTATATTCATATGTCATTCCTTTTTGGCGCTTATACTTTTCTTCGCCTTATTCCTCCCCAGTTTGGGGAAATTGTCGAGCGTTAATATATTCTAAAATTTACTTTGTCGCTTTTTTAGTAACCGGTATTGATTGGTCTTTTTTTGACGATTAACAAACTACCGGTAAATTTGTCACAAGACCTAGGCCAGCGGCCACGATTAACGTAACCTTCTTCATCCATTCACTATGTTCGCCAGAATTATAGCGGTGATCAAAGGGGAAGGCAATTCTAGTCAGAAAAAGAGCATCGCAAAGGGTGTCCTTTTTATGACTAGAGCTCAAAACGTTAAAGGAGTGCCAAGACCTTTTCCTAGCCTATTGTCCGGATAAATCCTGCTAATTTAGGTCCTTTTTCCTTGTTAATAAGGATTTGGTATAGGGCCTTAAAGACGGAGCCTTTGTCCTCTATCCCCTTGGCATTGATGACTTCATAGAGTCGGTCATTAAGAGCGACATCGCTGTTCATTTGGGACCATTCATTAGCGACGACTGTTTTAAAATCGGCGAGGCAATTAGAGACTTCCTCGCTCATTGCCACTTGTGGCCGGTCATTATTGAGACTGAACTTAAAGTCTTCTGGGGCGTAATTATTAATCCAAAACCAAGCTCTTTGGGCACGTTCTTCAAAACGGCGCTGGTCTCTTGCTGTTTTAATTTGTGAAGCATAGGCGGTCTTGGCCTTTTCAATATCTCCCCCGTGAATTTGTAAAACATTAGAGAGGTGGCGGAAGGCCGGTTGAAATGGCATTTCTGAGGGCATTTCACCCACTTGAGATAATTGCATAACCCTTTTGGCCATGGCGACCTTTTTAGCGTTCCCTGCATCTACACCGTAGGCCAAGCGCTCCTGGCGGTCAAAGTCTTCATAGGTTTTAATGACATCAATATCAAAGCTAATGGCAAAATCGACATTTGACTTATATGAGGCAAATATCCAACGCACCATTTCTGGTTCGTAAATATTAAGGACATCATTGACTGTAATAAGATTGCCTGTGGAGGAGCTCATTTTTCCACCAGCACCTTTGATACTGACAAAATCATATTGGACGTAAATAGGAGGTTTCCAATCGTATAGGGCGACAATTTCTTTTGCTGTGGTAAAAGAGCCCCCTTGAGAGGAATGGTCTTTTCCACCGGGCTCAAAATCAACCTGCTCATAGGCCCAACGCATTGGCCAGTCGAGGCGCCATGGAAGTTTGATGCGAGATGTTTCTTCAAGTACTTCCTGACCTTGATGAGAACAATGGCCACATTCATAACTAAGGGCATTACCGTCCCATTTCATATTTTTAATTTGATTATCGGTATTACATTTTTCGCAATAGACAGAAACAGGTTGCCAGTCATTTGGCAACGGTTTGGTACGGTGTTTGTTGAGAATCGCGGCGATCTCATCCCGCTTTTCAAGGGCAAGACGAATCCCTTTTTTATAATCACCAGCACGGTATTTCTTGGCTTGATAAATGGGCTCAAGATCAATTCCAACTCTTTTTAATTGTGCTTCAAAGGAAGCTTCATGGTAGGCAGCATAACTCTCTGCTTGGCCGTGGGGGTCTGGGGTATCAACAATCGGTTGAAAAAGATATTCTTTTAATTTTTCTTGCTTCGGTAAATTGGCCGGTACCTTGCGGAAAGTATCATAATCATCCCAACTAAAAATAAAGCGTACATTTTTACCGCGTTCTTTAAGGGCTTTGGCGACAAATTCAGTGGTAATCACTTCTCTAAAATTACCAAAATGAACGACTCCGGATGGTGTGATACCACTGGCCAAAGTATAAGTTTCTTTATCACCTAATTGACGAATAATACGGTCGGCCGTCAAGTCGGCCCAATGAATTAAATGGGATGCTCTTTCCATAGGGTACTCCTCTCCCTTAATTAACAAAGTCTTGCGGGCCAGTATAATTAATTTTCAATGTTTTGGCCAGGCCCTAGACCCCTTAAATCTATTTTTGTAAGATAGGTGGGCCGAGGCTAGGAGGCCCCCATGATTGTGAGTGCATTGATTAAGGCAATTTGGATTTATGTGATGTATAAGATCGCCAAAGGCGCCTGGAGCCTTTATAAGGCATCGCAAATGGCCCATTCTCAAAATGGCACATTTTCACATCAGGCCCGCCCAAAAGGGCCCGTCTCTAAGGCCGCTGACGGTGACATTGTGGATGTCGAGTATCGTGTGATCAAGGACTAACCCCCTAGAATATATTGGAATATGTTGCGAATCCTTCATTTTTTGGCAAAATGCCTTATAACCTCGTCACGGTCATCTTTTCTAACTAGCTAATTTTGTTCCTCTTTCTCTTTTCCCTTCCGAAATTATGGAACTCGGAGATAATAAGCACATAGTGATTGTGAAGTAAGGAGCAATTATGCAAAAAGAGCAAACACTGGAACGCATCCATGTACTACTAGTGGATAATGATCCAAAAAACCTTAAGTATATGGAAGAGCTATTTACCAGTAAAGGCCATTATGTTCAGGTCGCCCCCAACGGTATAGAGGCCCTGCGGATTATCCAAGAGGGAACCTATCATGTGATCGTCACAGACGTCATCATGCCCCTGATGAACGGGATAGAATTGGCGAAGGCGATCGGCGCCTATTTACCAATTGTGATGTTCGATGCAACCCAAGAGCATCTCAGTGATAATGTTCTCAATTATTGCGATTGCTTTATAGAAAAAGAAGAACTGAACGAACGTTTATACCCAGCAGTTTTTAAAGCGATGGAACGGTTTTATGACCGCGTTGGGAGTTTCGAGCGCTCAGCGGCTTAGGCCTCGCCTCGATGAAGAATATGAATGGCCACTTCGGCGCTGGTATTAAATCGCACGTGGACTCCACTTGTACCGATGCCCTCCGAGGTATGGCCTTTCATCCCCAAATGATTCCATTCTCCCTTATAATAATCTCGGCAATGGCGGATTCTTTTGATGACGCCTATGCCTCCAGGTAAGCAGATTTGGCCGCCATGAGTATGGCCACAAAGGTAAAGGTCCATTCCTTTTTCCTGGGCCGCGACTGCGAGCTCAGGAGAGTGAATGAGCCCCACAGTAAAATGATGTTGGCAGGATTCAAGTGAATCGAGGGCCATTTGGTCAAAAAAATAATGAACGTCATCAGTCCCTAATAATTGAATTGTCTGCCCTTTTTTTTCAAGCAATTTTGTCTCATTAATTAAAAATTCAAGAGGAAGGTCGGCCAAAATATCCACCAAGCGGTGAGAGTCATGGTTTCCAAGAACACCGTATATACCTTGAGGAGCAGTAATCGCCTCACAAATTTCGTGCATCATTGTCTTTAAATGATTTTGTTGTTCTTGGCATTGGGGGGTAATAGAAGCGAAGTCACCGGTAAAGACAGCGCAATCAACTGGATTATTTCGGAGAAGTTCCACTAATGGCGCCACCATATCAGGTCGATCATCAAGGTGAAGGTCGGTTAAATGGGCGATGGAAAATCCTTCAAAGGCGGCCGGTAAGTCTGGAAAGAAATGATGATAAGTATTGGCCGTTAAGCGGCGGGCATTTTGGCGACCAGGTATAATTAGGCCAGTCATATAGGCGAATCCCTTAAAGCTCATCGTGACGAGACGGAAATAATCAATCCGTGGAGTCAGGCGGGTGCGAAAAGGGCGACGGCGAAGGCCTTGCTCTTCGAGCGCAGCACGTTTTTCTTTCCATAATAATCGTCGGTTATTAGTCATATCAACTCCAGGCAGATTTCTATTGTAAAAGAAAGGTGAGAGATTGGTAGTGTCGGCCCTAAAAAGGAAAAATACTCGTACCGAAGTGGCGAGAAAAGGCCGTAAAAAGCATTGGGTGATTATGGCCAAAGCGTCCATGAAAGGCACCGGCCCCAATTGTGAATTTTCCTGTCCATAATGGCATTTGGTGGAAAAACCCCATATTGGCGTTATGATTGGTTTGTTTTTGCATTGTGTAATAATTGGCAAATACACCCCACTTTTCGTTGGGGTTCATTTCAAACCCCATGAAAAGTCCACTATGTGAGCTGGTATCAATTCGTTGGGAGAGTAGAGTTGTGGTTTCTTCAGCGAAGACTTCTTTGTTTTGATCAGCGAATTTGACTCGTTTGAGGTGGTGGGTTAAACGGGCGAAAAAGGGGCCGGCCTTTATGCCTAGCTCGCCGCCAAATCTCAATTGAGTGGAATTGGAATCGCAGTCTTCTCGTTCACAATTAAATTGATCAAGCTCCTCGAGTGAGCGGATATTTTTGATAGACCTTATTTCTAATTTAATAAAGGAAACAGGGTAGAAGGCCAGGCCACCTGCAAAGCTGCTCACCTGGCCACTGGTTTTTACTGAGCCGAAGGTTTTAATTCCCCCTTGTAGAGGAAAAGTGCCCCAGAGGGGAATAGTGATATGAGGTTGTAATTCTGTGGAGGCGCCAATAGGGTAAGTACGGAAGGCGTTATTCCAATCGACGCCAAAAGTCGCGGCCTGGGCCATGGACATAAAGGCCAAGGCAAAAAGACAGGCCTTTTGAATCACTTTTTATCCTTCTTCGCAGTTTTTTTATTTTCTGCGTTGATGCCTTGTTCGTATTGCGCCAAAAGATCAGCGGGAAGTTCGTCTGCTGTTATGGTCCGAATTGAGCTGCGGGTGTTTTTATATTCTTCACACTCATGAACAACACCGTCATTTTCGATAGGAGATGTTTTTTTGCCATCTCTCATCCATGTGATTTCTTTGCCACAGTATTTACAATTGGCCATATTTAACTCCCTTTCTGATTTTTGGTGAAAAACCATCTTACTGAATAGCAGGGCCTTTTTCTAGTAAAGAATTGGGGGCCAAATTTATGCAGTGTGAAAATTGATGCAGGTTCCTAACGGCAGAAATCGAACTTCTTAGAATATTTTTTGAAAAGGTCACGAACTTTGCTCAATTGCTTTTTATTGGTCAGCACTTCCCAGTAAAACGCTTTAGCAGGAAATAATTGGCCTTTTGGACGCCGTCTTTTTTTACTGCCCTCTAATTGGCGGGTCATGATATTCACACTGCAAGAAAGATTATGCTGAGGAGAAAATATCGATTGCTTATCAAGTCCCTGACAATGGGGGTAGTATTTGGGATATTTAAGAACTCCTAGGCCTATCTGCATTAGGCCTGATGGAAGTTGTTTATTCTTTCGATTAACTGCAAGGGGATTAAAACTACTTTCATAATTGGCCATCCCTGCAAAGAATAGACTCCAGAATATTTTTTTTTCATGGGAAGCGGCCATATTGTAATTAGGGCAATTGAGAGCGCGTAAATGAGATTCTTCGATTTTAAGGTCAAGTAAATCTCCATTTTGGGCGTCGATTGCATCGCTTACAATGACATTATAATGAGACTTCCATCCATAGCGTCCATTGGCCTTTACTTTGGCAAAGATTAAATCACTATTGGGCGAATTTTTGACGTTGGAAATATACCACACTGGTTGGTCACTTTTTTTACCGCAACTTAAAAAGCTCAAGCATAGAATAAATATTAAAACACTGAGTTTATTCATATTAAAGCTTCGCCGCCGCTTGGTTATGAGTGATATTACCCTGGTCGATTTGTTTCGCGATATCTCGCAGTTTTTGATGGCCTTTATAATGACTAAAGAAAACTAATTCATCTAGGTTTTGTTGTTGGCCGATTCCTTTTTCAAGGTCTAGATCCTTTAGTATTTCTGGCGCAAATTCCTGTTGATTTTGACCCAAGTATTGGCAATGAAATAAGTCCTTATTTGAAATCTTCTGACAATACTTAATCGCGAGACCGCCATCTTTCACTTTTTTGAAGCTGAGAAAGGTTTTAGGGGTAGAGTTAAGGGTTTGTGGTTTCTTTTCAATGGAACGCAGTCCTTGGGCCTGGACGGTGGTTAGAATAGAAAAGCAAAATATTAATAGAAACTTCACAATAATCTCCTTTTTCTTATTTTATTGAAAATGGGGAGCTCAAGTGCTGTGATTGTAAGAACTATCAGGGGGTGTTTATGTATTTAACAAAAAAAAAGCCTTGAGGTAGCTAAATTCAATGACTTATTCCTTTGCTTCCATGATATAGGGTTTCACAATCCGTGGATTAAAGGCACGATTATTAATGGTATCGTAAATAGTCTCTAGGTTTTCATGGAGTTCTTGGTTATCAAATTCTCCAAAAAAATGGTTAATCGTAGGCCTATTATCGCCTGCAGCGTAAACTTGGACGGCAATCATTTGTTTATATTGGTCCTTTGGTAACAGAGAAATAAGGAGGCCGATTATCATATTATCAAAGATAGTAGCATGTCGTAACTTCAGAAAACCCTGTAGTTGTTCCTTATAATCTTGATTCTTTTGATGGAGAGTCCGGTAGAGCTTCTTTGCAATCAACTTGACCTCCGTTTTATAGCGAAGTTTTTGCAAACTAATGGCGCGAAAGGTTTTTATCCATAATTTATTAAGACGACCGGCATATTTAAAGGTTCTTTTATTAAAGTAGTCTAACATTCTCTTTTTAATTTCCGACTGAGATAGAGTGCGAATATATTGAACCGCTTCTTGCTTAAGTTCCATTTTTAAATGGAGTTTAGCACTACTGACCATTTCCTTATCCCACTTCTTCCAAGAAGACCATTTGATGGGCGCAATAGCAATTGCTGGAACATTATTGGCAAGATCTTCAAAAAAACGCCTTTGTTCGTGTTGGCGCAGGTAATTGTCCTGATAATCAAAAGAATAAATCATTTCCCAATCACTTAAGGCACGTCCCTCGGCATCAGTTTCGACTAGACCTGAAAATACCCGCCGCTTGTCCTCTTTATATTGAAGTATCCATTTGCCAAGTTTCTTGATTGTTTCTTTGGAGGCAATTGGCCAGAAATAATATTTCTTGTCATCTTGGCCTTGAATAAAGCTGAGAGAATTTTCTAAATAATTGCGATTGGCCTCAAAATGAGAAAAATATGTCTTCATTTTGACTTTGCCGCGATTATGCTTAAAGCGGTTAAAGCCAATCATCACTCGTTCCACCCGTTTCGTCCCATTATCTATTTTAGCGTCGGCATTCGCGATTTCATCGGCCATTTGATAAGTCGATAGGAGAACTTGATCCAGGGTTCTATCTTGTTGGGCGGCCAATTGAATGGTTTTGAAACTCAGGGCGCGTTTGAGAACTTGATCATAGGCGATTGATCCTGGAATAGTTTTGAGGTCAAAAATATAATCGGCCATAAATTGCTGGCCTTGAGCTTGACTACCGGTGATGTCAAGAAGGTCAATATTGGTGATACGGTCAATATTGTGAGAGAAGGCGGAAACTTTAAAAATATCTAAACTTTTATTAATGCCAATTCGGCCATTCATCCCGCCCTCTTTAGTGCGAGCAGAAATGATTTTTAGTCTTACGAATCCCTTGGGCAAGCGATAGACCTGAATGATAAAGCTACCTTTAAGAACGTAAAAGACGCCGGCCTTTGAATTGACCGGAGTGAGATTTGAGTCATGACCAAAGCTTGTGGTGAAGGCCATTTCGACCGGAAAACTAACAAAGTCACCTGGATTTAAATGGCGCTTAGCAATTTTAGAGTTGAGTGGCAATTGACGTATTAAATAAGGTTTGGCAATTGATGCTGCTTTTTTATTGGTAAAATGGCGGACGAAATAGACTTCGGCACCCTTCTTCAGAGCTAATCCAACAGGGAGATCAACAATATCGCGGATGATATCTCCAACATTAATATCAAAACCAATATTATAACGATCCACCCGGGTATGTAGGTTGCCATAATAACCATTTGTCACTTCATATTTATAGCGGGTGGAGAGACCAATACCTTCTGCCAATTCAATATCAAGGAGCTTTAATTTGAATTCTGTGTCGAGGGAGGCAATTCTCTCTCTGATTTTACCCTTGATTTTTGGTTTATCGAATAAATCTTTGAAGTCGGCGTGTGCTGATACAAGAAAAAGACTTAATGCAAGGGCCATAAAGGTCTTAAATGACATAGAAATACTCCTAAGGGCAGGCAATTAAGGGTGAATGTATCATTAATTTATGCTTTAGAGCAGCTTCCTATAAAAATGATAGGAACTTTTGTCGGACGCAAATAATTGTTTATAAATCATTGAGCTTGATTAGAAAATTGAAAATCGAAGGCCTTTTTGTCGCAAGGAAAAATATCGTTCGTCTTAATTTTTGGTGGCGGCTAAGATAAAGGGCCAGGTTGGCCAACACTTTATATTTAAAGTAAAGAGTTTTTATTTGCAATTCATTTTTCACTGTAAAATGTTCAAAATTATTAACGATGGTATTGGCAGATTTAAGCCCTAAAGAAATTCCTTCGCCAGTAATTCCATCGATAAATTGATAAGCGTCTCCGACAAAATAATAATGGCCAACCTTCATCTTATAAGAAAGCGTCGAAAAAGGGCCATAGGCCCTAAAATCACTATTCATCTGTTTTTTTGTTATCTTCTCCTTAATGGTGGGAAAAATATCTAATAGGTGACGGCATAAATGAGATTTTGGGGTAAATTTATCTGTGTACCATAAAAAAGCAATCTCGACTCTGCTCATAGAGACAGGGGTAATATAGGCCTCGATACCATCACTCCAATAGACTTGAACATTTTTAGACCAAGGAGGGATATCACAATGTAGTCGAGCACCCATTCTAAGCGGTTCCGTTCTCTTTTTTTGATTATCAAGAATAGAGCGGAGATGGGAATTGAGCCCATCACAAATGAAGGCATAGAGGTATTTTTTTTCGAATTGCTGATTGTCGCCAAGAAAAGTACCCATAATATGAGCATTATGAGAATGTATTTGAGCGTCTTGAATGATGGTGTTCGCAAAGAGATCAATATTGGGATCTTCACTGGCAACCTGGTATAATTTTTGGGATAATACCTTTCTCTCTAGGCCGATCCCATCTTTTGGCAATTGCCCACAAATGTCAAAATCCTGATCAATATATTGGATCCCTTTAAAAAAATAAGAATCTTTTAGGCCATCAAAGTTTATACCAATCTCTTTTAAAATATTAATCCCTGAGGGCATTATACTCTGGCCACATACCTTATCTCTAGGCCATGTCCCCTTTTCAAAAAGGTCAATTTGATAACCCTTACGAGCGAGTATGATGGCCGTATAGAGCCCAATTGGGCCTCCACCAATGACGGCCAAACGATTAGGCTTCATTTTGCTTAAGGTCAAAGACCTTGGAGTAGTCATTAAAGAGAATCAACATTCTTTCCTCAAGTCGAATACGAAAAAAAAGAATAATTAAATTGGCGATGGAGAAAAAAATGGCCAATTGATAGAGGCCGGCCATTAAGGGTAAGGCCGCTATTTCAACAATCACACCTAGATAATTGGGGTGGCGGAAAATTTTGAAAATACCTCTCCTTATTGCTGGCCTGTGGGGTAAAATCACGATCTTGGTCGTCCATCTTTTTCCCAATGTTTTAATGGCCGTCAATCGTAGCGTTTGCCCGATAATAAAAAATATGAGGGCGGTAAAAAATAGAGGTTTTGAATAAGTATTGGTCTGCGTAAACGCCATAAAAAGAATAGACGCTAACCATGCCGCATGAAGGATAATCATAAAAATATAATTTTTTTCAGGGATAAGGTTGGCGCCTTGGGCAATGAGATATCGCTCATTTCTCCTCGCCAATCTCAATTCATATAAGCGTTGAGAAATGGTTCCAAGTATGAATAGTTTGAATAATATATCCATTTTAATACTCCCATTTGTCCCACCGTTCGTTTAAAAATATTTAAGACTAAAACTGTGACAACCTATAGTATGTCATTTGGAATATTATGTGCTTTTAAGATACTACCCCATGCTTTTTATGGGACAATGCAAATTAAATAAGTCCTAGGCGCTCGTTGAGTTGAGCTTGGGTGAGCTTGCCTTGGGCGACATGGGCCTTCGCTACCATCAGGGCCTCTTCATAATGAATACGCTCCTTGGCATCCACGAGAGTGAGGTCGATATGCTTTTGGGACTTTAAATGGCTATCTTTAACGGTCTTTTTTAATAATTCAATGGCCTGGTCTAAATTCATTAATTCACTCATTATTCACTCCTAATGACCTAAATAGGCCTTTTGAATTTCTTCATTGGCCAATAGATCGTGGCCAGTTCCTTGAAGTCCAATATTACCGGTGGTTAAAACATAACCACGGTCCGCGATTTTTAAGGCGGCGAAGGCATTTTGTTCAACCAATAAAATAGTCATGCCCTGTCGGTTAATCTCTTGAATCGCTTGAAATATATTTTGCACTAAAATAGGAGCGATGCCTAGTGACGGCTCGTCTAAAAGAAGAATTTTTGGACGGCCCATATAGGCGCGACCGATGGCCAGCATTTGTTGTTCACCCCCAGATAGGGTTCCCGCTAATTGTTTGCGCCTTTGGTGTAATTTAGGAAATAATTCCACCATAAAATCGAGATCCTTTTTCATTTGTGCTTTGTCTTTGCGCAAATAGGCCCCCATTTCTAAGTTTTCACCAACTGTTAAGTCAGGGAATACCTGGCGACCTTCAGGAGATTGGACAATGCCTCTCGCGACAATCTGATGGGCCTTTAATTTGTGGATTGGCCTGCCTTGAAAATTAATGTTGCCATGACTAATGGGAATCAAACCAGAGATCGCCTGGAGAGTCGTGGTTTTACCCGCTCCATTGGCACCTAAAATCGTGACAATTTCGCCTTGGTGGACCTCTAGGTTAATGCCGTGAATGGCATGAATCGCACCGTAGTGAACATGGATATCTTGTATGCTAAGTAAAGCTTGGTCAGTCATATTACGCCTCTTCTTGGGTGCCTAAATAGGCCTCGATCACTTTAGGGTTGGCCTGGATTTCGGCAGGAACACCTTGTGCGATCAATTCTCCATGATCAACGACATAAATGTGTTCACAAACATCCATTACTAATTTCATATCGTGCTCGATTAGTAGAACGGCAATTTTAAATTCATCGCGAACCCAGCGGATGAGTTTCGTTAGTTCAGCTGTTTCCGTGGGATTCATACCCGCTGCGGGTTCATCTAGCAGTAATACCCTCGGTTTGGTCGCTAGGGCGCGGGCAATTTCTAAACGCCTTTGTTGGCCGTAGGGAAGGTTTTTCGCCAGATGATGGGCCTTCGCTTCAAGCCCAAAAATCTTTAATAACTCCATTCCTGATTGAGTGAGTTTTGCTTCTTCTTCATGGTATTTTTTCGTGCGGAAGATATTAGCGAAGAGGCCATAATCGACACGAAAGTGGCCACCCAGACGAATATTATCGAGAACTGTTAGGTCTTTAAATAGGCGAATGTTTTGAAATGTCCGTGCAATTCCTTGTTGGGTTACCATCGCCGGGCGCATGCCCTTTAGAGATTGGCCTTTTAAAAAAATATCGCCTTCAGTAGGAACATAATGACCGGTCACCATATTAAAAATAGTGGTTTTCCCCGCGCCATTGGGCCCTATGACACCGACAAGGTCGGTGTTTCCTAGTGTCAGATTAAATTGATTAACAGCGACGAGGCCACCAAAGCGCATTGTTAGATTTTTAATCTCTATTATGGGAGCATTCATGGTTGTGACTCCTTTTTACGGCCAAAGAGACGGGAAATATTGAGCTCATGTTTGCCAAAAATGCCCATCGGTCGCCATAGCATAAGACAAATAAGAAGAAGCGAATAGATGACCATTCGCCATTGAGAAACTGTTTCGCCAAAAAAGCGTAAGAGTTCAGGTAATATCGTGAGTACAATGGCCCCTACGACACTTCCGGTAATTGATCCTAGTCCACCAAGAATAATCATTAAGAGGATAATGACTGACCACATGAAGTTAAATCCTAGGGGGTGGATAAATTGTTGGGCGTGGGCAAATAAACTGCCGGCGACTCCGGCGAGACCTGCGGCCAAGACAAAAGCGAGGGTTTTATATCGGGTGGTGTAAATACCCATACTTTCCGCGGCCAATTCGTCTTCGCGAATACTAATAATCGCTCGCCCATGGGTTCCCCTTAGTAGGTTTACGGTAATGACAATGGTGATAACGACCCATAGATAAACCCAGAAAAGGTTAGACCATTTAGGAATATTGGTAAAACCTCGAGGGCCACCAACGACATCCATATTCATGATGACGATGCGGATAATCTCACCAAAACCTAATGTCGCGATGGCCAGATAATCCCCTCGTAAGCGCAAGCAGGGAACTCCGATGAGAAGGCCGGCGATGGCCGCAGTGGTAAAGCCGATACCACAGGAAATAAATAAATTGATAAAATCTGGTACAGGGAGGGGAGCAAAGACGCTAAAAGCGGCACCGGTATATGCTCCAACCGCCCAAAAACCAGCATGGCCCAATGAAAACTGGCCGCAGATACCATTAATCAAGTTGAGACTAACAGCGAGAATAATGAAGATGCCCGACATAAGGGCCAAATGAGAAACATAATCCATGATTAAACCTTTTCCTTGCTATTTTTACCTAAAAGGCCCGCCGGTTTAAATAATAAAATCAAAATTAAGATACCAAAGGCGATAGCATCTCTGTAGGTGGAAACCCAGAATCCAACAACTAAATTTTCGGCAACTCCCAGAACCAGGCCACCAAGAACTGCGCCAGGGATGATACCAATGCCGCCAAGAACAGCAGCGACAAAAGCTTTAAGCCCAGGAATTAGCCCCATCATCGGCTCGGCAGTATTATAATACATCCCCACCAAGACTCCGGCGGCGCCGGCAAAGGCCGCACCAAGGAAAAAAGTAAAAGAGATAATCTTATTGGTATTAATACCCATTAACTCAGCGGTATTAATATTATGGCTCGTGGCCCGCATGGCCTTTCCAATTTTTGTATGTCCCACAAGCCACCATAAAAAGGCCATGAGAATTATTGTCGAGACGATAATGATAATTTGGACATTGGAAATATAGAGTTCACCAAATTGGTAGGTGACGGTTTCAATTGATTGAGGGTAGGCCTTAGGGTCAGCGCCAATCACTCGTTGACCGAAATATTGAAAAAATAAACTCGTTCCCAGTGCCGTAATGAGTGCTGGGATACGACCTGCACCGCGGATAGGGCGATAAACCAGGCGCTCAATGATAACAGCAATCAGTCCAGCTCCAAGCATTGCGCAGGGGAAGGCCAGGTAGAGTGGGACGCCGGCCATGATGGTATAATAACCAATAAAGGCACCAATCATATAAAATTCGCCGTGGGCGAAGTTGATTAATTTAATAATACCGTAAACCATCGTATAGCCAAGGGCAACGAGGGCATAGATGGAGCCTTGGGTGATTCCATTGAGGAGATAAGTAGCAAAATCATACAAAAAATAAACGAGTTCTTCGCTCATAAATGGCCTTTCTTCCGTAAAAAAAGAGAGGGTCTAGTAGACCCTCTCTTGGCAATGATAATAAATGATTAAGGGTTAACCTTTTGCTTGAAAACCATGCCGTCTTTAGTTGTCTCTAAAACCACAGCGGATTTTCTGGCATTTCTATTGGGGTCAATCGTAATTGAACCTGTTATCCCTTCGAAATTTTGAGTTGTAACGATAGCATTGTTGATACTATTATGGTCAAGGTTTTGCGCCTTTTTGAAAGCATTCGCCATCACCATAAGGCCATCATAACCTAAGGCCGCCATAGCACCTGGCTTCTGGCCATATTGCTTAACGTATTCAGTCACGAATTTTTGAACTTTAGGATCTTGATCATCAGGGGAGAAGTGAGAGGAAATATAATTCCCTTTGATGCCTTCTGGCCCGGCCAATTCTTGAAGTTTAGGAGAGTCCCAACCGTCTCCCCCAAGGAAAGGAGCTGTGATACCTAATTGGCGAGCTTGTTTGAGAATAAGCCCAACTTCTGTGTAATAACCCGGTAAGAAAATGACACTTGGATTGGCCCTTTTGACTTTTCTTAAAAGAGAGCGGAAGTCCGTGTCTTTTTGAGTATAGGTATAGTCGGTATCGGAGCCTGTGATCTTGCCGCCTAATTCAGTATATTTTGTGCGAAAGACTTTTGCTAAACCTTTAGAGTAATCAGAGGCGTTATCAACGATGATGACAGCACTTTTCTTTTGTAATGATTCAAAAGCAAACTTGGCCATAACGACACCTTGGAAGGCATCTGTAAAACAGGTACGGCTAATGAAGTCTCCAGTTTCTGTGACTTTTTCATTGGTTGAGGCCGGGGTCATCATGGGAACCTTTGCACTTTGAGCGATTGGGGCACCCGCTAAAGTATTAGAAGAGGCCACTGAACCGATAAGGGCGTGAACTTTATCGATATCGATGAGCTTACGAACAGCGTTGGCGGACTCCACTGGCTCACCCTTATTGTCTTCTACGCGAAGTTCAATTTGCTTGCCGTTAATGCCGGCCTTATTGATTTCAGCGAGGGCCAAATTCATGCCATTAACTGATTCTTGCCCATAGGTCGCAATAGGCCCGGTCATGGGGAAAATAGCACCAAGAACAATCTTATCTGTGGCAAGACCTTTTGCAGGGGCTGCTTCTTGGGTGGTAGGGGTTTCAGCTGTCGTAACCTTCTTTTCTTCTTTCTTCATACAACCAAAAGATAAACTAAAGGCCATGAGAAGAAGACTTAGATTTTTAAGTGTCATCTTTATTTCTCCTTAATGAGTTAAATTCCGTCTTTAAAACTTAACTATTATGGTCGGCCTGGGAAAATATGTAAAGGATTGGTTTGATAAAATCTATTGAGAGGGAAAGAAAAAGAGCTAATAGAGATGGCAGCTCTTTTTCTTTGCGTTATAGTCGTTGAGACCGTGAGACTCAATGTTGATGAGGTCTTTAAAGCTACCTTGCTCCTCAACCCAATGACGCAAGTCAGGACCGCCATTGATAAAGTCGATTGCTAAAGCGCGGTCTTCATATTCGTAGGGTTTGTCATTCCATTTAAAATCATCACCCAAATATTGATACCAAAAACGCAGGAGCCATTGGCCAAAGCGCCAGGCGTTAGTGCTCTGCGGAGTTTGCACTTCAATAAAAATACCACCACAAGTTTCACCCTGATGCTTTTGAAAAGTGGGGTGAAAAAGGTGTGGGCGTAAGATAAAACCGGAGAGATCAGTTTCTTTGAGAGACGCTTGGAGTGCCTGTTCCATCTTGAAGGGGCAAACACCTGGAAAGCCTGTCATTTCAAGCGCTCGGGTTGTGCCGCGCCCCTCTGAAATATTAGTACCTTCGTACAGGACAGTGCCTGGAAAGCAATAAGCACCATTGGGAGTTGAAAGATTTGGCGAAGGGTTCATCCAAAATTGTCCATAATCGTCAAAGCTCATGGAGCGTTGCCAACCAAGAACCGGAACAATACAAAGATCACAATCAAGGTTATGGATCTCTTTAAAATATTTCGCCATTTCACCCATGGTGAGGCCATGACGCATAGGAATTTCGGCAATACCCACAAAGCTTTTATAATCAGGGGAAAGAATTTGTCCCTCAACGAGGTCTCCGCCTATGGGGTTAGGGCGGTCGAGAATAATAATTTTTTTACTTAATTCCTGTGCTCTTTTCATTAACCCAAAAAGCGTTGAGATATAAGTATAAACGCGAGTTCCCACATCGAGGAGGTCAACCATTATAGTATCAACGCCCGCCAGCATCTCATCAGTGGGGACGCGGACTTCTCCATAGAGGCTGTGAACGGGAATTTTAAAATGAGGGTGAAGGAAGTCTTGTGTTTCCACCATATTATCTTGAACGTCGACGACAAAGCCATGCTGGGGTCCGTAGAGCTTAATAAGGCGGGAACCCAATAATTGATGGAGAGCGGAAGCAGTCGATGGGCCTTGGGCCGTTGTCGCCGGGAGATGGGTGAGAAGACCTATATTGCCCTCTAATTCATCTTGCCATCGGGATTCTTGCAAAAAGTGATCAATTCCATTTAGTACTTTAGTCATGGTTAGTATTTTAACCAAAATTTGGGGGGATGCCATACTTTTTTGAGATGAGACGCGTTATACTAGAGTATTCCGCTCACGACTATTTCTTATTCAATGAGAGTAGAGTGGAAGTCAAGTTTCTCTTTAATAGAGGCCAGCTCCTTCGATCATTGCTATATTTTCTCCAAATATTATCTTCCGCACAAATGGAAAAATTGTATATAAAGAAGTATGGGCTAAAATTTTGATCTCTTCATCAAAATAAAGACACCATTTTTATCGAAGGGGGGGAAATGACATTTAAAAAACTAACTGATGAGGAAAAGCGTGTCATTATTAACAAGGGCACTGAAACTCCTTTTACAGGTCAATTTAATGACCATCAAGAAAATGGAATTTATATTTGTAAGCAATGCGAAGAAGAGCTTTACCTTTCGGATGATAAATTCTCTTCTGGCTGTGGGTGGCCAAGTTTTGATACTAGTATAAATGGGAAAGTGAAAAGGGTTCCTGATGCTGATGGCAGGCGTATGGAAATTATTTGCAATAATTGTGGCGGCCATCTTGGCCATGTTTTTGAGGGAGAGGGTTTTACCGCTAAAAACACTCGCCATTGTGTCAATTCTATTTCTCTTGATTTCAAAGCTAAGGACTAATTGTTATGGGGTTTAATTCTTAATCAGGGCCGGCTTCCACACGATTGGGTAGTTGAGTGGAATAACCTGAATGCCTCCTAAGTTACCTAATGTTGAGTCTAAGCGACTGGCAAATGAAGCGATAGGGTCTCCAATTTTAGAACCAGACGACCTTAGGACATCTTTTAGTCTGCGACCATTGAGATAAGGGTTGTAAGAATCAACAAGCCATTGCTCATCTCCATCATCAATAATGACAAAAGCATGATCATACCTGGCCCCAAAACGGTTTTTAAGAACTCCGTAGGCAAAATAATTTTTTATATTCGCTTTTTTAAGGGCCAAGTGGGTGAGAATAGCATGCTCGCGACAAACGCCTATATGTTTCTCAATATAATTTGATATTGAGACTTGCTCTCCATTATTTAGCTTTTTTGCTAACATTTCTAAGTAGGGTGCTCCCCTGGGGTTTTTATCTGTTAATACACTTTTTTGAATATGCTTTAAGATTATGTTCACTTTGGTAAAGTTTTCTATGTTTGGGTCTCGACCAATTTTTTCCGCAAATTGAAGGACACTCCTTATTGGTGCTTCATGTAGGTCAATATAATAATCAGGTTGGATACCACCATAGCGATGAGATCCTTCAATAATGCTACCATCACTTATATCTCGAAAAAAACGGTTGTCAGGATAGTACTTTTGAGTTTTTCCATCTTTGTTAATTTTTTCAATTACCCTTGATTTATCAAGAATATTATCGATGGAGCTAATAGGATCATCACTTGGAGCACTGCTTAGAATATTACGAACAAAGGCGGCAGATTCTCCGGCGATATCTATAATTTTTTCTTTAAAAGGTGTATACCGTGAGACCTCGAGTTCATCATGACCCCTTTTAAACTCGCTCAGGATAGAATTGGAAAACTCATCCGCCAGTTCGCGAGAATTAATCATAAAACTTAATTCTTTATTGCCTTCAAAACTCCTTGAATTAAAATCAGAGCTACCACTAAAAACGTATTTATTATCAATGACGATTGTTTTCGCGTGAATAATCGAGCCACTTTCCTTTAAATGAGGCCCTCCCCAGCGTACCATGGCGCCTACCTCTTTTAAGGCCCTATAAGCTTCATGGTTCATGGGTCTCGATGATTTTAAAAAACCCAATAAAGTGAAGTTACTTTGTGAGGGACCTAATAAAACCTTTACACTTAATTCAGGGTATTTTAATTTTTGATCAATGAGAGCGCCAATTACGTCTTTACTTTGAAGATTGTAAGCTACTAGAACAATAGATTCTTTGGCCGTTTTAATCTTTTCGATTAATTTTCTCTTTAACTTTTTGGCGGAAAATAATAGAAAGGCATCGTTTGATTGAGAGCTTTTTAATCTCATATACCTTGCTGTTGCTTGATAATAATCTCTTGCGAATGCATTTGAAAACTTTTTAACATAATCGCCCTTTAATATTAGGCCGTGATCATAATTATTAAAATACTGTCGAATATTTGAGGTACCAATATAACCATATTGACCATCAACGATGATGATTTTTTTATGATTCTCTCCAAAGAGTTGAGTGCTTCCAATTAAGCTATATTCACGATGAAACTGAATCTCGATGCCGTCAGCTTTAAGATTTTCTAGTGTTGTTAAATACTCTTCCTTAACCTCTTTTTCGATATAATAATTTCTAATGTCAGACATTAATATTTTTACATCAATCCCCGCTTTTGATTTCTCCCTTAATAATGTCGTAATTGTCTTATTTCCAAGGCCATTAACCTCAATGTAAATCGTTTTTTTGGCAGCTTTGATTATTTCATGAATGCCAGATTGGACTTCAATTCCATTGCGAAGAGCAACAACCGAGTCGTTGCCTACTTCGATCCAATTGCGAGAGATATTGTTAATTGTAATATGGCGTTGATTTTTGAGGTTTTCTTCAGCGGTAATTAATCGATTGGTTTTTTCAAGACAAATATTGGCCTTGGCAATGGAGACCAAACCGAGACTAATAAATAGAAGTATTTTTAAAAAATTAATAATAATATCCACCTGTCTCAAAAATACACAGATAACCAAAATGTTTGGCCTTTTTTTCATTAATATAAAAATATGGTGCAAATAACGCGCCAGGATGAGGTGCGAAGAGAGATGGTTCGGAGATTCCTGGGCGTCAGTGTATCGCTACTGGTCAATAATTTTGAAGAATATTGTCTTTGAATTGGGTGGCAGCGATTGTAGAATATTTCAAATTTTTCATGGAGGATTCCTTGCAGCAATATCTTGATTTAATGAAACATGTCTTACTAAATGGCGAAGAGCGAGCAGATCGTACAGGAACCGGCACATTATCGGTTTTTGGTCACCAGACGCGGTATGATTTGCGCAAAGGGTTTCCTTTGGTGACCACGAAGAAATGCCATCTGCGGTCCATTATTCATGAATTATTATGGTTCCTTAAAGGGGATACCAATATTGCTTACCTTAAAGAAAACAAAGTTCGTATATGGGATGAATGGGCCGATGAAGATGGTAACCTTGGCCCTGTTTATGGCCATCAATGGCGCTCTTGGCCTGGGCGTAACGGTGAGACGGTTGACCAGATTAGTGAAGTGGTCGAGCAGATTAAAACAAATCCGCTTTCACGCCGTTTGATCGTTTCCGCGTGGAACCCTGGAGATCTGCCGCAAATGGCGCTACCTCCTTGTCATGCGTTTTTCCAGTTTTATGTGCGGGATGGTGAATTATCTTGTCAGCTCTATCAAAGGTCGGCCGATATTTTTCTAGGCGTTCCCTTTAATATTGCCAGTTATTCTCTTTTAACAATGATGATGGCCCAGGTTTGTGGGCTTAGGCCAGGGGAGTTCATTCATACTATTGGTGACGCTCATCTCTATCTTAATCACCTTGAGCAGGCCCGAGAGCAATTACAGCGTAAACCTTTTCCTCTCCCAAAAATGGCCATTAACCCAGATGTTAAAGACATCTTTTCTTTTACCATTGATGATTTCACCTTAACCGAATATGAAGCTCATCCTCATATTAAGGGTGAGGTTGCCGTATGATAATCTCTATGGTGGTGGCCATGGGGCGTAATGGTGAGCTGGGGCTAGATAATAAAATGCTTTGGCACATCAAAGAAGATTTTCGCCACTTCAAAGAAACCACCATGGGGCATGTCCTTATTATGGGCCGGAAAACTTTTGAATCCATAGGAAAACCATTACCAGGGCGTAAAACAATTATTTTATCTCGCTCTTTTGTTTTTGATCATGAGGATTGCTTTATCGTTTCCTCTATCGATGAAGCAATCGCCCTTGCTCATAAAATGAAAGCGCAAAAAGTTTTTATTGCCGGAGGTGGTGAAATTTACCGCCAATGTCTTCCTATGGCGAGTGAGTTGATCTTGTCTTTTGTAGATTACGAAGGCCCAGCGGATACTTTTTTTCCTGAAGTCGATTGGGGTCAATGGCAAGAGATGAGACGCCAAAGTTTTTCCTCTCTGGGCAAGGCCCCCGCCTGGAATTTAGTGGAATTTAAGCGTTTGACTTAAGCATAACCAAGGGAAAGGGTGGGTGTCG
>JBFGZE010000009.1:0-68782 GCA_041586955.1 Bacteriovoracaceae bacterium | reverse complement strand
CCCTCAAGTACTGATAGTTCAAGGGACTTTAAAGCACTTCTAGCAGCTTTAATCTGAGTCAAAATATCTACACAATATTTTTCATCCTCGATCATTTTTTTGACACCGCGAACTTGTCCTTCAATTTTATTTACTCTGGTAAGCTGTGCTTTATGGTCGGCACCCGATTTGTGGGAGACTGTCATTTTATTTATCCTAAAGAAAAATCAAAACTTTAGAATCTTACATACAGCACAAAACTTATATAATCAAGATTGACTACCCCCCGGGGGTATAGTACTTACTATAGTCAGGAGTTAGTTATGAAAATCTTTATTGCATCCATTTTGTTCCTTGTGTCTCTTAATGCGCTTCCAACAGACTATAAAAAACATATTCAGATCGAAGTACAATTGTCTCCGGCAGGTTCTTTTACAATTGAATCAAAAAAGATAAAAGGAAAAGTGTTTTTGACTGAGTCGGGAAATATAATTTCTGAAAATATTAGAATTCCAGTAGAATCATTGAAAACAGGAGTAGAACTGCGAGACAATCACCTTAAGAAAAAATTAGGAATTGAACAAGACAAAAAAGCCTTTCTTTTACTCGTAAAGGCCAAAGGAAAAAAATCATCAGGAACGGCAACATTTAAAGTATTGGATAAAGAACAATCAGTGCCTTTTAAATTTATAAAGCTATCTGAGAACTATGGCCAAGCCAATTTCTCCCTTTCTTTGGAAAAATTTGGGATAACAGGAATCAATTACATGGGTGTTGGAGTAAAGAATATTGTAAATATAAAAGTTGTAATGCCTTATAAATTAAAAAACTGAAATATTGCATTTTTTTTCAATATTCATTTTTAGCTCATGCATTCAATCAGAGAATTCTAATTTTTTTAAACGCTCATTTTCAGAAACTATTGATAGATCAAATCCTGAATGGGAAAGGCCCTACCAGTGCTATGTCTTATTAAAAAAAAGTCACCAAAAAGGTGACAAACTATATACTGACTATTTTCATCGCTAACAAATAGCTACCCTTGCCCCTAAAAATCAAGAGTAGCTGTTCATATTTCAAGAAATTTGTTTATATTAAAGCTCGTGACACTCAAATGGGTCACTGGCCTCATGTCTATGGCAAGAGTAGGAAACAGATTTATTGTTTTTCAAATATACCTTGGCCTTAATTCCCCCAGAGACTGGCCAGGCCTTGATACCTACAAATGAGTCTACGACATCATTAGATTGCGAAGTTGTAAATTCTGATAGTGTTGCAGCTACTGCTTCGCTAGTATCAGCAATAGCTGTGTTTTCAGCAAATACTATGGATGAGAGCATAAGTGCTGTGATTAGTAATACCTTTTTCATGTTTTTTTTCTCCCTGTTCTAGCGTAAGCGCTAATTGTTATATTAGTCTATTGGCCCATCATCGCCTGGCTCCCCATCGTCACCACCTGGTTCACCATCGTCACCACCTGGTTCACCATTATCGCCAGATCCGTCATCACTATCATCACAGTCCTCGGCAAAAATAGCAGTGGTATTCTTTGGTGCACAGGCTTCAATCCATTTTTTAATAAATTCAATTTCAATATTAGATAAAACGCCCTCAATAGGCATCTCGCCATTTTCAACGGATAAGTAAAGTCTGCTTTTGTCAGGTCTCCCTTTAACAAGAAGGGGAATGAATCTATCTATCATCGTGGTTTCATAAGTTGTAAAATCAATTGGGTCATTCTTTGGTTTAGCATTTGGACCGGAGTGACAAGACATACACTTTGGCCTCAATATGTACTTCCGTAGTGATTTGAAATTTAATGGGGCCTTCCCTCTCATCAATTGATTTCCTCCGCCAACTTCCTCCCTGGACTTGAAAATCAGCTCAGAAGGAGTTCTTTTGCAGGAAACTGAAAAAAGAATAATAAGCATAATTATTAAAGTTCTCATCAACATGGCCCTAAAATACTACACATATTAAATGATGTAAACTACCCCCAGGGGGTATTTCCAAGTTTACATGGTGTACAAACACTTAAAAAAGGTTTAGATAACATCGTCCTTTTTTATTAATTAAAATCGTATTTTTATACCAAACCCTACAATGTCATCTCCGCCTTCATCCCTTTTATAATTTACTCCGAAGCTAACTTTTTCATTGTAGTTATAGTAAAACTCAGAATCGAAAGACCATTTAAAGTCGTCTTTGTAGCGAAACTCTGGAGATAGATCCAAGTATAATCGTTCTGTTATTGGGATCGTTTTTTTAAGCCTTACGACTGCCTTTCCATCATGCCTAATAAGGCCTTCCGTTTCGATATTTCCCGGAAGGTTATAAGCCGCTGTAATTGCAGCATAAACCTTTTGATCTTCGATAACTGCACCAATACCTAAAGATAAAAATCGACTTAAGTATCTTTTAAACATTGTCTCAGCTTCAAAGCTATCAATATCGTAATCATCAACCTCTAATTCCATATCAAATTGATAGCGACCAGCGTTCATTCCAAACTCAAGCTTAGCAGTATTTGAATAAAGACTTGCTTCTCCCCTCCAAAAAGCACCATTATCATGGGTCATTTTTGGCCCCCATTTTACTTCGTCAGCTTTTAGCTCCGGTGTCTGCTCTATACCTTCATATTTTACTAAGCGTGCCATACCCATTTTCATATGATAAAGGTTATGACAATGAAGGAACCATATTCCAGGCTCGTTAGCATGAAATTCGATCGTTACAGTTTGCATTGGTGCGACATCAACGGTGTGAAATAAAGGAGCAAACTTCCCCTGCCCCATTAAGACTCTGAAAAAGTGACCATGTAGATGCATCGGATGGTGCATCATTGTTGTATTTACAAATTTAAAAGTTATAACCTCATTTTCTCGAATGTTTATATACTTATCTTCAGAGAATGGTTTTCCATTGATGTACCATGTATATCTTTCCATATCTCCTGACAGCTCCAATTCAATAACTTGTGCTCGGACTAAACTTTCATCAAAATCTGAAGGAGTCATTGATTTTAACATTTTGTAATTCAATCTTTTAGTTTTAGGCATTGATAGATGATCGTCATCACCACGCTCAAACATTAATTCATCCTCCATTTTCTTTTCTACTTCTCTTTTCCCATTCATATGGGCATGGTCATCTCCTATTCCATCGTCACCACCACTACCAGGACCATTATCATCGCCACCACCGTGTCCACCACCATGATCCATGTCTCCCATTCCATAAGGGACCGGTCTCATCTTGTTTGGAACATGTTCCATTTCGCCTTTACCAAATATCAATGTAGCACTTCCCGTTATATCCTGGGCCGTAGCTTTTGCTTCAAACATTTTCATATGATGAGGAATTTCAAAAATGACATCATAAGTTTCAGCAACACCAATAAGTAATTCATTTACTTCTACTGGACGAACATCAACACCATCTTTTGATACAACTGTAAAGTTTCTTAAATTACCAATATTGAAATAAAAATATGTTGAAGCTGCTGCATTAATAATACGGAACTTTATTTTCTCACCATGCTTAACATTTTTTAACATTGATTTTTTTTTGCCGTTTATCAGAAAAGCATCATAGCCAACATCACTTAAGTCCATTGGCCCCATTCTACTCCATTCCCCTTTCAAGTAATCCCAAATTGCTCCATGCCTAATTGCTCCTAGAATTGAAGCTAAGTAGTCTTTTTTGTATTTGTAGTAGTCACCGTCTTTTTTGAGATTAGCAAGTACCTGCATTGGGTTTTCGTTTGTCCAATCACTCATAACAAAAACAAAATCATGATCAACAATTTGCCTTGGAGATTCTTCCTCAATGACAATGGCACCATAAAGGCCTCTTTGTTCTTGAAGCTCTGTATGTGAATGGTACCAGTATGTACCAGTATGCTTAATTGGAAATCTAAATATGTGGGTAGAGCCTGGCCCAATTACTCTTGTATTCGAAAACTGAGGTCCATCTTGCTTCCAAGGAACCAGCACCCCGTGCCAGTGAAGAGTCGTAGGCTCTTTGGTTTCATTTATTACTTTTATAACGGCATCATCTCCTAATTTGAATTTAAGTGTTGGGGCAGGAATACTTCCATTTATCGCCAGGGCATGAGTAACAGCAACACCCGTTATATTTTTGGTAATATTTTGTACCCTTAACTCATAATTTTTTTCAGCAGCAAAAATATTCACCGAAAATATGAATACAATTAAACAAAGACTAACTGTTAACTTTCTAGACATAGAAACTCCATATTAAACCCCAATATGCTGCTACGTACCACTCCCAAGAACTCAAATCTAGCTAAAGCATGGAAGCAAGAAATAAATACATTTTATTGACGTCAGGGAATTACCTAAAATACTGATCGATAGATTATACTTACTCCATTAAGTATTGCCGTATACGCGAACTCAAAAAAACACCCACTGTACTCAAAAACGAACTTTCCCTAGTTCGGAGCACTTGACCTTGCTTTTCAGGCAAACTGGTCCAACTCGTGCGTCCTTTCCTCCCTGTAAATATTCAATCAAAGCTTAGCAATTATAATGGGAGCGCTTATCACTCCATGTTTTCTTTGTAGTAGGAATAATCCCGTGATTTCTTAATTTAGATTTTAAAATAGTTTTGAAAATTAATTCATTATGGCGTCACTCATCTTCCCTTCTATTCCCTATGCCAACAAAAAGCAAAGAAGAAAAATGATAAGCTCGACTAAAATAATCTTGTCTATCCAAATGTAAAAATATACCCTCTGGAGGTATGGAGGGAGTTTGTGGATTATTCACGTAGAGATTTTTTGGGAAAAGGATTGCTTGGTTTTGGAGCTGCTGCTTCTTTGACAAATTCTTGGGCAAAAGTAACTTCCGATACACTATCTAGCTTGACTGGGCCTGACATAATCATCGAGCTGACCGCAAGTGAACTCCTTTTAAAAATTGATGACAACAGAACTACAAAATTTTGGTCGTATGTAGGAAAGTTAATTAAAGGTCCAAAAGATTCGCTTAAAGTCGTGGAGAACTCTTATCTTGGCCCAATTATTAATGTTAAAGCTGGTGACAACGTAAGAATTATTTTTAAAAACTCTTTACCTGAAAAATCTATAGTTCATTGGCATGGACTAGATGTATCCCATGAGAATGATGGGCATCCACATTTTGCGATAAATACCAATGGAATTTATACTTACGACTTTGTCGTTGAAAATAGAGCTGGTATGTACTGGTATCACCCACATCCACATGGAAGGACCGGTTTTCAGGTTTATCAAGGATTGGCCGGTCTATTTATCGTCAGAGATAACCATGAAGTAAGTATAAAATTACCAAATAAGGAGCAGGAGCTCAATTTAGTTCTTCAAGATAAGTACTTTGATAAAAATGGAAAATTGGAATACCGGCCATCAATGATGGGTGCATTTGGCAACAAATTGCTAGTCAATGGAAAAATCAAGAAAAAAATCAAAGTTAAAAAAGGCCTATATAGAATTCGTTTGCTAAACGGTTGTAATGCAAGAGTTTTTAATATGGCATTAGATAATGGCGATAGCTTTAAGCAAATAGGCAGTGATGGTGGTCTTCTTAAACAAGTGAACGAATTATCAAATTTCTATTTTGCTCCAGCTGAGAGATTTGATTTTCTATTAGATTTTTCTAAATATAATTCCGGTGAAGTAGTTCTGCTGGAAAGTCTTCCTCTCGTTGAAGGAAGAGGTACTAAATACACAATAATTGAATTTGAGATCCTAGATCAACCAGGTGTATTCTTTGATATGCCTACAAAATTATCCAATTATTCAAAAATTAATCCAAGAGAAGCTACAAATTATAGTAATCCTACGATATTAGAGTTAATACCAAAAAGAGGTACTGGCTGGACTATTAATGGTAATGGCTACGAGGCCAACAGTTTCGAAAAATACGAAATTATAAGATTTGGTGAATCTAGAATTTGGGAATTCTATAACCCAACAGGTATGCCCCACCCAATGCATATTCATGGAACTCAATTTCAAATTATAGATAGAAAGTCTGGTCAACTAGAAGGTTGCCTGGATGAGGGCTGGAAGGATACCGTTTTAGTAATGCCTGGAGATCGTGTAAAAGTGATAAAAAGGTTTAATACCTTTAGAGGAACATTCATCTATCATTGTCATAATCTTGAACACGAAGATATGAGCATGATGAGAAATTTCAAAGTCATATAATATTAATTCGCGAAATAGAGACGTCGGAAAATAAGTCATACGCAATTATAATTAAGATTACCTAGCTAACTATGGCCAGCTAGGTAAAATATTAAGCTACTTATTTTAAATCAAATCGATCTAACCTCATCACTTTTGTCCAAGCTTTCACAAAGTCTTGAACAAACTTTCTTTTACCGTCATCAGAAGCATAAACTTCACCAACAGCACGTAATTCTGCACTAGAGCCAAATATAAGATCTACTGGTGTTGCCGTCCATTTAACTTTACCAGTCTTCCTGTCGAGTCCTTCGTACAGACCTTCCTCTGACGACTTAACCCACTCTGTTGACATGTCATACAAGTTGACAAAAAAATCTGGGGATAAAACGCCAATCCGTTTAGTTAAAACACCATGCTTGGACATACTAGAGTTGGCCCCTAGCGATCGAAGTCCACCCACAAGAACAGTCATTTCAGGTACTGTTAGAGTTAGCATATTAGCACGGTCAACTAATGAAATAATTGGCGAGTACTCTGCATCTTTCGAGTAGAAATTTCTAAATCCATCAGCGATAGGTTCTAGTGCCGAAAAGGATTCTACATCTGTCTTCACCTGGTCTGCGTCCATACGTCCAGGGGCAAAGCTAATACTAACTTTGACACCAGCTTCTCTGGCCGCTCTTTCGACTGCTGCACTTCCCCCTAAAACAATGACGTCTGCGAGAGATACCCTTTTCCCACCGGAAAGAGACTTATTAAAATCAACTTTAATCTTTTCCAGTTTGGCCAAGACTCTTGATAGTTCTTTGGGATTATTTACGGCCCAATCTTTTTGAGGTGCCAAACGCACGCGTGCTCCATTTGCTCCTCCGCGCATATCTGTTCCACGATAGCTAGAAGCTGAGGCCCAAGCTGTTCTCACAAGTTCCGGAACTGTTAAACCAGACCTTAGAATTTTACTCTTAAGGTTTGCTATATCTGATGAATTAATCAACTTGTGATCAACTTCTGGAATTGGGTCTTGCCAAATAAGCTCTTCCTTAGGCGCCTCACTTCCAATATAACGTGAACGTGGCCCCATATCTCTATGGGTAAGCTTAAACCATGCTCTAGCAAAAGCATTTTCAAACTCTTTAGGATTATTCAAAAATCGTTTACTGATTTTGGCATAAGCGGGATCGTACCTTAGGGCCAGATCTGTTGTAAGCATCATCGGCGGATGCATTCTATCTGAAACATGTGCATCTGGAACTAGACTTTTTAAACTTTCATCAACTGGCTCCCATTGAATCGCTCCTCCAGGCCCTTTAATCTTTTTCCACTCAAAATCATAAAGGAATTGAAGAAACTCCATACTCCATTGAGTAGGCGTTGACGTCCAAACTCCTTCGATCCCACTTCCGATAGTGTCCTTTCCTTTTCCTTCTCCACATGTATTTTTCCACCCGAGTCCTTGTGATTCAACCGGAGCCGCGGCAGGATCAGCTTCAATACATTTACTTGACCGATGTGCTCCATGAGATTTACCAAAACTATGTCCACCAGCAATCAAAGCAACTGTCTCTTCGTCGTTCATTGCCATACGAGCAAAAACTTCACGAATTGCATTTGCAGCAAGCGTGAAGTCAGGCCTTCCATCTGGACCTTCTGGGTTTACATAAATAAGCCCCATTTGAGTGGCACCAAATGGTTTTTTCAATTTCCCATCTTTCATGTGACGGTGTCTTCCTAAGAAATTAGTTTCTGGTCCCCAATAAACTAACTCTGCTTCCCAATCATCTGTACGTCCCCCGGCAAATCCAAAGGTTTTAAATCCCATATCTTCCATGGCAACAGTACCTGCAAGTACCATTAAATCTGCCCATGAAATTTTCTTGCCATATTTTTTCTTAATGGGCCAAAGAAGGCGTCTCGCTTTGTCTAAATTAATATTATCAGGCCAACTATTAAGGGGTTCAAACCTTTGTTGTCCACCACCCGCACCACCTCTTCCATCAAAAGTGCGATAAGTCCCGGCACTATGCCATGCCATACGAATAAAAAGTGGTCCATAGTGGCCATAGTCTGCAGGCCACCAATCTTGTGATGTTTTCATAAGCTTAGAAAGGTCTTTTTTAACTGCTTCTAACTTTAGCTTTTTAAACTCTTTAGCATAATCAAATTTTTCGCCCATTGGATTAGACTCCATTGCATTTTGTCTTAATGGAGCGAGGTTTACTAAATTAGGCCACCAAAACTGATTTGATTTCGCCTCACCCTCTTTAAGCCTATTTTCTATAGGCCCTTTTTCTGATGAGGTCGTTGAACAGCCTATCATTACAAACAGTGGAAGTAAGAAAGTAACCTTTAGTTTCATTTTTTTCTCCCTTTTTAATATTGCTACAAGAACAAACGCCATTTTATAATTTAAATTTTAATTATTTAAAAACCCAAAAAGTAGACCATATTTTTAGAGACTCTAACTTAAATTAAATAAACTTATGATTTTGAATTCGCAAAAACGACAGCGTGGAAAATAATTTATATACAGATATAATGGGCCATTTTGCCCATTTTTCGATTATACCAATTTTCTGACTAAGTGGCCTAGCGTCTGCGGCCGTGTAAAAATGAAGAGACCTTTGTCATAAATTATTGTTTTTGTCGCTTCAACTTAAACATTAACTCACCACAATCTTCTGAACTCCAAATCTATCTGGATTGATCCAACAAATAAAGAACTTTCTCACCTGTCGGGGCCAATTTACTGTCAGGAGTTGATAACTACTATTCTTCTCAAGAAGAAGTTGAAATCAATTTTGCTTCGCATGAAACGGCAATCTACGCGATGTCCTAAAAATAATTGCCTTTTGGGCATTTTTGCCTTTATTTCTGGCGCCGATTGTATCGATGCCCTTAAAGGTGAATACCTTATCACCCAAATGACGAATGGTGGTATGCCCACCTTCTCAAATGATAAATTTCCGGGCGATGTTCAAGCTTAAATATTTTGAAAACCTTCAACGCTTATTTCACAATATTGTTTATGAGTTTAGAAAAAACTCTGTCCACATGATGGTGATGTTACAATTATAATAGACGCCATTTCTCATCATTAATACAGCCGACACTAGAAGAGCGTCGTTTGATGTAACAACACCGCAAGGGTTTCACTGATGCCCCCTAGATTAAACAGCGTCAATATTCAAATTTCGTAATTAGACGAATACATTATCGCATTTTTATTTATTGCACCCTTTATTAGAATGATCTTGCTTGTGCCAATAAATAAATAGTTTAAAATAAGAGCAGTTAAATTTTTAACTCCTCCTATTTTTTTAAATACGGTTAAGGTTAAATCTGCACTAGGTAAAATAATGGAAACTTTTTTGAATAATTTTCTATTGATAGGCTCTTCAATTATACTATTGAGTGTTCTATTGAGTAAATCATCTGATCGATTTGGTCTACCTATTCTTGTGGTATTCATGTTTATTGGAATGATGGCCGGAAGCGAAGGTTTCGGTGGAATTCATTTTGAAAATTATGAGCTTACTCATTCATTAAGTGTAATTGCTTTGTGTTTAATAATATTTTCTGGCGGTGTAGAGACTAATGTTTCAGACATTAAGGAAAATCTATGGCGAGGAGTCTCCCTCTCCACTCTCGGCATTATCATAACGACTGCACTAGTTGGTATTTTTGTAAATTACTTAACTGATTTTGGTATTATTAAATCATTACTTCTTGGGGCCATTTTATCGGCTACAGATGTTGCCGCTGTATTTTCGGCATTCAAAGACAAAAGGTCACAGGTAGGATCCGCAACAAAAAATCTTTTAAAATTTGAATCTGGAAGTAACGATCCAATGGCATATTTCCTAGTTTCACTATTACTCGGATTTATAAATAATGGTGATCACAATAGTGCTGCTGAAGTAGGAATAAGCTTATTTCTCAATCCGTGTATTGGGCTTTTAGTTGGATGGGGATTATCCAAAGTATTTACATCATTGAATAATATTATCAACCTTAGTTATGTTGGATTATATCCAGCATTAACTCTCTCATTCTTGTTTCTAAGCTATTCTATTTCTAGTCACCTTCAAGGCAACGGCTTTTTAGCAGTATATGTTCTAGGGCTGATTGTAAGCAGTAAAAAGATTTTACATAAATCCCTCCTTTATAGTTTTTATGATGGCATAAGCTGGTTATCTCAAATTGGACTTTTTGTAATGCTGGGACTTTTGGTTTTTCCAAGTCGGCTTATAAATATCGCTCCCATGGGCCTAATGGTAGCTGTATTTTTAATATTTATTGCCAGGCCAGTAACAATATTTATATGTTTAGCTTTTAGTAAATTCTCCTTGAGAGAGAAAGTCTTTATCTCTTGGGCGGGCCTAAAAGGTGCGACACCGATTGTATTTGCGAGTCTTGCTGCCGTAAGAATAAGAGACAATGCTCATCCCATCTTCGACATAGTTTTTTTCGTGGTACTTGTTTCAGCGCTTCTTCAAGGATTAACCTTAAAATTCTTTGCAAGGAAACTTGGCCTATTGATAGAGTCTGTTGAAGATCCGAATTTTCCGATCGATATCGAAGTTTTTGAAAAAACACGTAATGGAATCAAGGAGTTAAGAATTGAACCCTCTTATTTCTCAGTGGAGAAAAGAGTCGTTGATTTATCCTTGCCTCAGGGATGCCTGGTTCTTTTTATTAAAAGAGATGGCGCCTTCATTGTGCCTGATGGTGCGACCAAGTTTGAGGCCCTTGACGGCGTATTGATTGTCACAAAAACAAAAGAAGATATTATAGACGCTATAAAGTGCTTTAAAGACGGTGTTGAAGCAAAAGAGATAATATTTGAAAATAAAAAAGATGATCAAATAGATTTATACTGTGAGAAAGAGCGCTCTTGAAGTAAACACAATTTTCCCTAAAACCCCAAGCAACTTTCATATAATCTAATTTATAGGTAGTCCTGATGGGCCTCTTCGCCATTTTTTGAATTTCACCCAAGTGGCCAAAATAAGACTATTTTTTTTTGGCCCCGCCCAATGAAAAAAACCTCCTGAATGAGTATTGTTAAGCTTCCAAACAACAACAAAACACAAACAAGAGGTTTCATATGAGCCCTAAGAATATTGCGATTGAATCAACTTCGGAAGTCTTTTCTTCAAATTCTGGTATTTTTCTTTTAAATCATCTTTGGGCGTCATTACGGCTCGAAAAGAAATTCAAGCACTTGCTTCCCCGCAAAAAAAGAAAACGTGGAATTTCGCAGGTCAACAAACTCAAGGCGTTGATTTTTTCTTTCGCGGTAGGCAATGACTCTCTCAGTGACCTCGATGATCTTCGTGAAGATAAAGTTTATCAGGTGGCCGTAGACGGGGTTATTTCGTCCACCAGTATGGGAGATTTTCTGCGCTCTTTTGGCAATCGTCATGTTGAACGATTACAAGATGCTTTAATTGAATCAGTGATTGAGCTTCGTTTGGCCCTTTTCCCTCATGACAATAAATTTATTATTACCATGGATTCAACTCCCCATGAACATTACGCGAAAAAGATGGAAGGGCTCGCCTGGAATTATAAAGATATGTGGTGCCTGGATTCTCAAAATGCCTACGACCAATATGGATTTTCATATCTCTTTGACCTTCGCCCTGGAAACACTTTTTCTGGAAATGATTCTGAGCTTTGGGTTCATAAAATTTTTTCTAAGATTCCAAAAAATATGGAGAAATGGTTCCGAGCGGATTCGGCCTATAGTAAGCATGTGATGTTTCAGGCCTTAAAGATTAAAGGCGTCAATTTTGCGATCGCCTTGAAAGATAATATTGGCTCTTATGTGAGGAGAAAGAATAAACACCTTTTAACCTGGAAGAAAACAAAATTGAAGTTTTTTGATTCGGATGAATGTGAAGTGGCGATGGGGCTTTACCCCATCAAGAGTGTCGGAAATTTGCGAGTGGTTTTTATTAGGGCGCCAAAAGAAGATAAACAACTTAATTTACTGGATGACCCGTCAGAGAGTGGTTATCGCCATTATTCAATTATTACGAATATCAGTTCCTTTGATCTGGACGAAGAGGCAATTATTGATTTTTATCGGCAAAGAGCTACGGCGGAAAATTATGTGAGGGAGCAAAAATATGGCTATGATTTTTTACATTTTCCTTGTCGAAGATTGAGAGCGAATAAAGTTTTTGGTTTGGCAGGAAGTCTTGCTCATAACCTGATGAGGGCCTTAAGTTTTTGTATGGAGCAGAAGGAAAAAAGGGTGAAAGGGAAAGATGGGAAGAGAAGAAAAGTAATTCAATTAGGATATTACGCCAAAAAAGTAAGAATTAAATTAATCAATATTGCAGGCAAGGTTGTCTGCAGTGCTCGCAAAGTGAAACTGCGATTAAATCGCTCGAACTGGGAGGTGTATACTAAAATGATGAAAAAACTAAAAGAAATTAAGCAAAGGTACGTTCCGTACAAAACCTTGAGCGAGCTTTTTTACAAACGAATATTGGAACTACCAACTTAACTACCGACCACAGGTGGATACGGCCGAAAGAGTATCTTTGAGAGGTGAGTTGCTTCTCTCGAGAAAAAATAATGAGCGATTAGGGGGATGTGAAAAGGTTATGAAAATAACTAATGGACAAGTTTGTAAAAATTTTGGATTGAATAACGGTTTTGGTAACAAAGCACGACGATGAAAAAGTAGAGATGAAGTTTTTATAGATTTTTGATGTTAGGGCGTGCTTTTTTTTGGGGATCGGAAAAAAAGGCGCAACTCTGCGGCCACTATGGACCAGTTAATTTGGGATAAGAAAGTTGTTCGCGGATTTGGGATTTAAGACGAAATCTTGAATTTGGTATCTTCTGGTCTATAGTAAAATGGTGGACCGAACAGGGATCGAACCTGCGACCTCAACGCTGCCAGCGTCGCGCTCTCCCAACTGAGCTACCGGCCCATTTTTATAGTGGAGTTAATTTAACGAAAAGATTATTAACTGACAAGCCCTTTTTAAGTATTTAACGACGCAACACAATACGGCACAGTTTTTTCCAAAAAGATGACAGATTATCTAATAAAAGATGAGTGCAATCAGCAAAGAGCATGCCGCCTATGGACCAGACAAGCCATTGATAAACCGGCTTTTCATAATCAAAAAACTTTAGGATATGGGTAATAGAATAGAGAAAATCTTCCGCTGAGTAAGTTAGATAATTCATTCTATGCCCTATAAATATCACCACAGCAGAAATAAAGATGAGATAGATGATACGAGTTAAGGTGCCCAGAATCGGCCAATGAGAAAGGCCTCGATGACTCATTATAAGAGAATATGGATAGAGAAAAAGGCGTAAAAGACCGGCGCGTTTCTTAGGACCTAAATCTAAATCGGGGCTTAAAATCCAAGTCGAAACAAAAAAACCAAGGCCAAAGGATAGAAATATACCCGGTGATTTTTGCAATCCAATTAGGACTCCCACAGCGAGGGAGCCAAAGAAGAAATTAAATTTATCGTGCGCTGGTCCCATTGCCACTAGAATTTCTCCTTTTCTTTAAAAATAGTCATTAAAAGCGCTGGTAAGAATATTAAATCAATAATAAGTGCCATTGTTAATATGATCGCACAGAGAATACCAAAATGGATATTAGGGACAAAATTACCAAGCATATAAAGGCCAAAACCTGAGGCCAAAACCATCGTTGTTACGATTAAAGCACTACCAGTATAGCGAAAAGTGTGTTCGATATTCTCCATAATACCTTTCCCCTTTAGTTGCATCTTTTGAAAATGGGAAAGAAAATGAATGGTGTCATCTATCGCAATTCCAAGGCAAACAGAGGCCACCAACGCTGAACCAATATTAAGATCGATTCCCAATAAGTACATCAGAGCTCCTCCAAAAATAAGAGGTAAAACGTTGGGAATGAGAGAGATGAGGCCTAATTTAAAAGAGCGAAAGACAAACATCATTAAAATAGCAACCAGACCCATCGCCATTGAGACGGATGAGAAAAAAGTCATCACGACATAATTGATCATACGTTGAAAAAGATGAAATTTGCCAGTAATCCATATTTTAAGATTAAGCTCTTCTGCCTTTTTCTCAATAACTTGAACTTCTTTAAGCCAAGTTTGACTATCATAAATATGCCAGATAATACTCATACGAATGGCATCATTTTTAATGGTCATGCGATTATTGAGATCCATCCCCTGGGGTAGCCCCATCGAAAAAAGAAATAATTCTTCTGCCACCATATTTTTTGTTTCTGGGATGAGATAAAAGCGCTCGTCTCCCCCATTGAGAGTTTTATTCATTTGTTTAATGGTATCAACAATATCGATACTACGATTAACGAAGGGTTTCTCTTCCAGCCAATACTTAAGGGCCTCAACATTCTTTAAAAAAGAGGGTTCTTTAATTTTATCCTCACCTCCCGCTTCAATAACGATCTCAGGGCCACTAGAACCACCGAATTCGCTTTCGACCACTTGATGGGCGATACGTATGGGCATTTTCATACTGAAGTATTTCATCGGATCAGAATTCACTTCGACCTGACAGGCCAAAATAAGGGCAATCATAGACAAGATTATACTGCCACAAAGAATTGATCGACGGAAACGGGCAATCAATAAAGTCATTTTACGGGCGCGCCCAATGTCTTTTTCTTGACCGTTGACGAAGTGGCCAGGAACTTTAATTTTGACCCAAAGAAGGATCGGGATCACCATAAAGACGGTAACAAGCCAGGCAAAAAAGCAACCAATAGCACCTGCGATTCCCAGAGAGCGAATTGGCATCAATTCCGTAAATGTCAGACTAAAAAAGCCAATGACAGTGGAGATGGTCGTTAAGAGAGTCGGAATTAAATTTTTCTTAAGGGCGGAATAAACGGCGTCCTTTTGCTCTTTCCCTTCGCCCAGAAACTGATAAAAACTCATAAGAATATGAACACTATCAGCGATTCCCGTCGCAATAATAATGGCGGGCAAAATCGACATCATATTATTAAATTTATAACCGAGGTAAAAAACAGCGCCCATAGTACCAATCAAAGAGGTTCCGATGACAAAAAGTGGAATAAAAACCGCCACTAAAGAGCGAAAAAGAACGGCCAAATAAACGACGATTAATAAGAGCAGAATCGGTAGGATGAAACTCATATCGTCGATAGCAGTCTTTTTAAAAGAATGATTAATTTGGGCATCCCCCAAAAAGTAATACTCACCATTTTGTGGTGGATTATTGGCAAATAAGGCCTCCACGTTTGCCATAATTTGAGAATAAGGAGGCCCCCCATTTTCAGGTTTACTCAGGTAACAAAAGAATAAGACTGATTTTCCATCCTTGCTGACCAAATAATCAGGTAACACCTTATGCGATAGGGCCTGGGCCTTTTTATCCTTTAAAAACTGCGATAAATTCGGCCGTTTTTGCCAATCTTCAGGTAGGAAAGGTTCTATAATAATCTCATCATCAACACCTTCTCCCTGTTGAAAATTTGAGAGCGAGTCAACTCGAACCACATCCTTCAGGCGCCATAAACTCTCGGTCATCTTTTCAATATAGGCGAGACTTTCCTCATTAAAGATCCCTTTTGGATTTTTAAAAGCGACAATTAATTTTTCATCGTTTCCAAATTGCCGTTCAAATCGGTTGAGATTTTGAAGAAGAGAATCGGTTTCTCTAAACCAGATTTTGACGTCATACTGCTCGCCAAAATATTGCAGGCCCGGGACCATGAAGGCGAAAAAAATCAAACAGAGAAGAAAAGATGTTTTAGCATTCTTGGTCACCCACTCAACAAAGCGGTTGGCCCAATTTTTTTTGATGTGAAAATCCATTTATCACCTTAAAAATAACGAATCAAATTCGTATAGACGAGATGGTCCTCATGATAAGCTTCAAAACCGGAGGAAATACCATTTTCATCTTTTGCATCATAATAACGCATACCTAATTTCAATTTCCAAAAATCATCCAGCCGCTGGGAATAGCTACCAATAATGGCCTTTTCTGAGATTTGATCGAGATCAAGGATAGAGATAAGGGAAATTTCCTTAGCATTGGCATCATTAAAATTCCAACGCATTCCCATCAGAAGATCTTTTTGAAAAACTGATGTCTGAAGAGCAATCTCTTCTTTAAGTCCTGTCAAGGTATTCACTTCGCCAAAGAGGGTTACATCATGGCCAAGACTCTCCACTTCAATAGAGTACTCTAGGCCAAAGGCAATTTCTCCATGTGACTCAAATTGGCGGATACCATTAGTCGTATAAATATTATCGGCATTAACATAATCGCGATAAACCATTTCAAGCTTCACCATAAGCTCATTAATTGGGCGAGAAATAGTGCCGCCAAATTGATGAACAAGGCCATAAAAAGATTTTAAATTACCGGTTGGCAATACATTGCCAAAAATCGTCTGGGTTTCATAACCGATTAAAGGATGAGCGCGATCATAAGTATAGATCCAATGCATACTGACATCAGCATCAAGAATATTAAAATTACCGAGAAAACCCCACCCCGTCTGCCAGCGTTCAGTTTGAAGGCCAGAGCTATTGGCGAGAGCATGATCCTCTATACTCACCCCCGTCCCGGCCCGGGATTTAGATGATGGGTATTTGTTAAATGCGGGATAAGGCCAGACGAATAATTTAAATTGATTATCGCCGCGAGAGTATTCGAGCTCAAGCGATAGCTCCCCTCTCTTTTCAAAATTTTCCACATCAGAGTCAAGATTGCGGCCATTGATAATGTCTGTCGGATGAAACGCTTCCATTGCCGACCAATTATAAACACGATGGCCAACACCTGCCGAAAAATATTGTTCGCCCTCAAAAAAAATTGACGTGTAAAAGTCCTCGACGAATAAAAAATTGCGTTCTTTGTCTCTAGAGTCGAGACGGCCAAACCCAGAAAACTGCGCCTTAACCATCCCACTCTGATACTTCACTGCAAGACGGTGAAGAAAGGACACATTCTCTTTAAATTGCTCTGTGGTAAGACCACTTGAAAATTGGTCGTTATCCCTCTCGTTAACGAAGCGTCGGTATTCAAATTGCGTATGCCCCAAAGAAGACCAGGGACTATCTTCTGCCAAAACGAGGCCCTGTAAAACAAAAAGAAAAAATGTTGACTTGAAAAGCTTATTTTTCATCTTATTTTAAAGCATTTTTTGAAAATTTACGATTGGCATGCTTCACACCCAACTGGCGAGAGAGCACCACAAAATAAGATTCTTTCTTTGTTTGCTTATTTTTCATATGTATTTGGGAGGGACGGAAGAATGTTTTATCGCCTACCTTGAATTCTTTAAAATCAGAAAAGGTCCCAATTTTCAAAAGCTCATTTTTGCGGTCAAAATATTCGACCTTTACAGCTTGATGCATTTTTTTTGATATATAAACGATCTCTTTACTATAACCACTTTTCTTTCGAGAGATACGCTGAAGAACCCATACCGCATCCTTGCCAACGATAGAGTCTTTTAAAAAAGTATAATGATATTTTTCAATTTCCTGGGAGCCAAGGTCTTCATAGCTAAACTCACTTCCCATAAAGGAAGAGGAGCGAGTGCGACTAGAAATTCTTTTCACTCGTTTAAGACTTGGCAAATAGAGCCATTGGTCATCATCTTTATCTTTATGACCCCAGGTCAGCATTTTGGTGCCTTTCACATCATGGGGCCGATTAAACATCATAATGAATTTGTTACCATCTTCAGGAACCTCTAAACCGATACCATCCATTAAGCGCTCTGTCTTAGTGCCATATGCGTCAACCAAAGTCATTTTCATTGAACTGGACTCACCGATAAAGCCGGTATTATACGCTTTCACTTGCTGCGCAATACGTGTGCCCTTAACTTCTGGCGTCTCTGCAAATACTGAATAATTAACAAAAAGGGCACCAATAATTGATAAAAACACTTTCATACATATCTCTCCTAGGCCATTGTTATTGTATCTGGCCTAGAATCATGTGACTAGCGTGTTGACGTTATTTTTAGTCTTTTGATAGGATAATGCGCTGGATAAAAGGAAAGTAAATATGGATGTTTTTGTAAACCGTACCCTCAATTTAAAAAAGATCAAGGCGATTGGCTTTGATATGGACTATACACTTGTTCGTTATAATACCGAAGAATTTGAGCATTTAGTTCACCAAATCGTGATCAAGAAACTGGTCGACGTCAAAAATTTCCCAAAGGAAGTTGGAGAACTCACTTTTAACTTTCAAAGGGCGATTCAAGGCCTAGTCATCGACAAAAACCGGGGAAATCTGCTCAAGATTAGCCGCTTTGGAAAAGTTAAAAATGCATATCATGGTGAAAAGCGCCTGGAATTTCACGAACAACAAAGTATCTATAGCAATCGAGTGATTGATCTCTCGCAAGATCAATTCCAAAGCTTAGATACCTCTTTCTCTATTTCCAATGGCGTTCTCTTTTCCCAATTAGTAGAGCTCAAAGAACAGGGCGCCAAGATTCCGGAATATCATATTCTCGCGCAAGACATTAAAGATGCTCTCGATATGGCCCATGCCGATGGCACTCTTAAATCTCAACTTAGGCAAAACCTAGATAAATATGTCATTAAAGACCCACAAGTGGTCGAACTCATGGAAAGACTTAAGCGTTATGGCAAAAAAATAATGGTCATTACCAATTCAGAGTTTGAATACACAAAGGCCTTATTGGAATATGCCATTGACCCTTATTTAAAAGAGCATAAAAATTGGATGGAGCTTTTTGATATTACTATTACTCTCAGTCGCAAACCCTCCTTTTTCACTAACCCTAGTGGCTTTTTAGCGATCGACCCCAGCAATGGTCTCATGTCCAATGCAGAGGGAGTGATTACCAATGGCGTTTATCAAGGTGGCTCTGCCGGCAAATTACAAAAAGACCTGAACCTTGAAGGCGAAGAGATTCTCTATTTAGGGGATCATATTTATGGTGATGTTGTTTCTATTAAGAAAACTTTTAATTGGCGAACAGGCCTGGTTCTTGACCCCTTAGAAGAAGAGGTCAATGCCATCAAACAATCAGCTCCGATTCAAGAAAAGATAGATCAATTAATGGAAGAAAAAGAAGTTTTAGAACACGATCTCAATGAGCTTAAGGCCCAACAGGCCGATAAGGGTGAAAAAACGGACCCCAAGGTTGATGAAACATTTCATAAAGACATTGCTGTGATCAATGAGTCAATTGGCAAACTCATCGATCAATATAGAAAATTATTTAATCCTTATTGGGGTGAAATGATGAGGGCCGGTCAAGAGGAAAGTCGCTTTGCCGACCAAGTGGAAAAATATGCTTGTATCTATATGACTAAAGTCAGTGATTTACTAGCGTACTCACCACGCAGTTATTTTCGTCCTAAGAGGCGGACCCTGCCCCATGAGAGGTAATCACCCAATTAAGAAACTGCTCGTAAATTTCCCAGGTTGAATCACCATATCCTCCCCCCATTACCCATAATTGGGGGATGCCCTTTTCTTTTAGAAAATTAAAAACCAATTGATCCCGCTTCAGCATATCTTCCTTAGATAGGTTGAGGCGGGCACTACTGGGCAACTCGTCTCCTTCGTAGGGGTCGGCACCGGCCACAACGATGGCCAATTCTGGAAGCGGTTTTTCAATTGCCGCCAACGCATTGAGGCCATCTACGAGTCGAGGTAAATAAGCATTCTCATGACCTTTAGCAATACCAATATCGATATTAGAGGGAATAAACCAGGGGTGTAATTGTCCTTTGGAGTCAAAACGAGGTCCATCTAAGGGCCATCCATTTTTCATATGAATACTAAGAGTCAAAAGATCTCGCCTATGCTCCGCTAACTCTGCTGTCCCATCACCTTTATGAGCATCAGTATCTATAACCCATGCCTGTTGAATCAACTTTTTATTTTTTAAATAAGTAATGGCCAATACAATATCATTGATCGGACAAAATCCACGGCCACCAAAACTCATCGCATGGTGCATGCCACCGCCCAAGAAAAAGCAGAATTGATTATCTAAAGTCTGTTCTGCGGCCCATAAAGTGCCACGAGCATGTCGTAATATTGAATCACGTAAATGGGTCAGATTAAACTTGGCACTCTTGGGATTATAACGATTATAATCCCCCTGATCATTTTTGAGTTCGTAGGCCTTTTCCATCTCCCTTTCTGGCCCCTCTCCGTTTTCCATTAGACGTTTAATGAAATCTTGATCATGAACTTGTTCTAAAAGATCAGCTTCAAGAATTGGCAGGTTTTCGATCTTTGGAATGATTAAAAAAGATTCATGTCCCGCCGCCCTTAGGGTTTCATATACTTTTTGAACACGAGAAAGCTTGAGCGGAATCTCAATCCCGTAATCAATGAGTCGGGCCTCTAATTGAGGATGGTAAATGACCTTTGGATTTATTTGTCGCACCATAATAAAACCGGTTATAATAAATAGAACCCCATGACAAGTAAACCTATGAATACAATTAAATTGATGCTTCTCTTAAGTTTTTTATCCCCTCTTTCTAACGCTGCTCTGCGACCTGAATTAACACGTTTCTCCTACCTTAGTGACCAAACCAAATTAATTCGCAATTTAAAGCGGGTCCGCAGTCGCAATTTTCTTGCTGCCGATATTGATATCTCTTCAGGGCTTAAAAAAATGATTGGTGATTTAAAGGAGGGAACAAGTGACACCGTCTCTTCAACTCAAAAGCTAACTAATGCGTTTGGCGTTCTTACCAAATATGCCAATTCTGAACGCTATATGGATATTGGCCTTTCTGCTTCTATGCCTTTACCAGATATCACGATCAAAGGTATTACTTTCTTCCCTGCGCTTATTGCAGAAATGGATTTAGGCGCCTCGATTACCATCTATAATCAAGACGATCCCATCAATCCTAAAGCTCAAGTTTACGCGCGGAAAGATCTCAAATATGGCCTAGGAAGTATTATTCAAACCTCCAAAGAGGTGGTTTGGGAATTTGCGGCCTATCAATTATTAAGAGCTGATACCTTGGCCCAGGCCTCAGCAATAACGTTGGCCACGGATGGAGAATTTTATGATTTTGGCTCTTTGATAGAAGATCAAAAATCTATCGCCTTAGATGTTAAACGGATAAAAAAAACTGATCAATATACCACCTTAATTGAGGTTAAAGAATTACTTCTCACTAAAATGAACTCTACTGAAACACTAATGGGTTCACCAGTTTACCTCCATGCTCGCCAAACATGGCATAAAAAATGGCCTACTGGTCGTATCAGTCCGATGGTCGGAGCACATTACCGCAAGCGGCATGATATTTTTGATGGTATCTATATTGGCCTTATTTGGGATCAGATTAAAAATTACCCTGTTAAGTTTATGGCCGTGGTGAATGCCCAAACTTTTACCTTAATGCCACAACTCAATCTTTCCTGGCTTAAATTTAGTTATACTTACCGTAATCCCTACCGCAACCCAATTGATAAGATTTGGGTTAGTGCAACTCATTCGATTAGCTTAAGTATTCCGTTTCCTTAGAAAAACGCTTTAAAAGTGAATCGACATAGGCCAGATTTTCATTATTATTATGTTTGATATAACCCTGTTTGAGAATAGAGGCCTTCTTCACCATAATGGCACATACCGCCTTTTCCCATTCATCGCCCAATTCTCTAATTCTTAATATCCGCTCTAAGGCCTTGACTCGATAAAAATCCATCGCACGATAACGGGCCGATAATTGATCTTCATGGCCACCGTATTTCTTAATAATGGGATCCTTCACAAAACCGACTTCATAAAGAGAGGTGATTTTGAGCCACAGATCATAATCTTCACAGACAATAAAGTCCTCATCAAAGCCACCCATTTCCAGATAAAGACTTTTTTCAAGCATTACACACGAGGGACTAATTAAACAAAGTGGGAGACATTTTTCAAAAATTTGACCACCAAATTTTTGATGGATCTTTTTTTGATTCACTCTCTTTCCTGCTCGAATCCAAATTTCCTCACCATGAATAACCCGTAGATCTGGCCTTTCATGCCATAACGTCAATTGCTCTTGTAATTTATGAGGAAGCCATTCATCGTCTGAGTCGAGAAAGGCAATCCACTCTCCTAGCGCCTTATCGACCCCACGATTACGTGCATGGCTCACCCCCTTATTAAAGGGAAGTTTTTGATAAGTAATTTGTGGGTTCTTTAAATAGGATGCAATTATCTCCTCAGTTCTATCATCTGAAGCGTCATCAATAATGATTAATTCCCAATTACGATAAGATTGCTTTAAAACGGAATCAATAGCACGCACTAAATATTGAGCACGATTATAAGTTGGAATAATAATACTAATGAGAGGATTATTCATGAATAATCTGCCAATATGCTTTGATTTGCTCATCGGAAACCGTTTTTTCCATAGAGCTTAAAACCCCGTCTAATTGAGCAATACTTTTGACTCCCACCAAAATAGAAGAGAGAAAGTCATGACTTAAATTGAAATGAATGCCCATATCCATTGAGGTTAATTGCCATTCCTTAAGGAGACTCTGACCTTTTTCTATTTTCTCTATTTTATTCAAAACCTCTTTTTGATTCCACCAAGGAGCATTCTTACGGCAATCTGTTTCATCATAATCTTTGGCCTGCTCTCGCTTTTTAGAAATACTGCCCGAGATTATGCCTTTGTCGAGTGTGCCCCAACTCATAAAAGAAATTTTTTCCTCTCTAAGCTTGGGGGCCAATTCATCAACAATATACTGAGACTCAAATAGATTTAATTGGGATTGAACGACTTCTACCCGATCGATCTCTTGCGCCTTTTGCAAATCCTCAAGGTGAGTATTGCAAAGGCCAATATGTTTAATCTTTCCCTCTAATTTGGCCTGGGCCAGAACCTCCATAGGGCGCCTAATATCCACTTTTTGATCTGGCCAATGGATCATATAAAGATCAATATAATCACTATCTAAACGGCGTAGAGAATCTTCTAGCATCGTTCTGGTATACTCAGGGTCATTGGTCATATCCACGCGACCGTTCTCATGCCAAGTGACTCCTGATTTGGAGATGAGTACCACCTCTTCTCTTTTATTTTTGAGGGCCTGGCCTAAGCGCTGCTCCGAAGAGCCAAAACCATAAATAGGGGCAGTATCAAAAATACGCACACCGCGATCCAACGCATAGCGCACGAGATCAATGGCCTCCTTTTCAGTCACATGGCCAAAAGCGTAACCACCGCTCTCTCCACTAATGCCGGCCCCCCCAAAAGCGAGAGGTAAAGAAGAAATATTTTCTAAGTAGTTCATGGTCCCATCCTTTGATAATGAAGTTGACGGCAAGGCCGCCCTAATATAAGAAATACCGCATCAAACTGCAAGGCGAGAATCGATGACCTTATTAGTATTTGCCCATAGAGGAGAGGCCCAGGCATTTTTAACCTATTTCCCCTGGCAGCCCCATTCCAGTATTTCCCAATTATGGACTTACCAAGACTACGCCCTTCTCATTTGCCAAGAAGGTCTTGATAAAGCGGCCATTTCGCTTACCCAGGCCTTGGCCCTTTTGCCGCCGTGCCAAAGAGTCATCAATATGGGTATCGCCGCAGGACTTGATACCCAAGTAACACTAGATAAAATCTATGAAGTGCGTAGTATCTATCGCCAGCAAGATGGCGAAATGGTTTTTCATTCTTTTACCTGTGAGCAACCAGGTCAAGTTGACCTTATTACAACTTACCAAAGGATCTTAGACCCTGAAGCTGCGGCGCAACTAACCCCTTTTGGGAGCCTTATTGATCGCGAGGCATGGAAATTGGCCCAGGTTTGCCAATATTTTAAAATCCCTTTTTCTGCTTACAAATTAATTAGTGATCATCCCGGGGAAGGGAAAATCCTGTGTGATCATATTAAAGAAATGGCACCTCATTATTCTCAAAAACTACTCGACTATTATTTAGAAAAAAATGAAAATGCTGGGCAACAAGAAAGCGAAGTCACCCACGACGACCTCCCTGAAGATTGGTATTTCACCAAGGCCCAAGCCGACCTCTTTCATCAATACCGCCAAAAATGGCAACGCATGGATTATCACTGGGAGGAACTCCTTCAAAGGCCAGACTTAAAGGAAATGAAATCCTCTAAAAAGCATCCGAAGGCCAAAACTAAATACCTACTCGACCAAATGAAATATGCTTGTAACCCCATGCGCGAACAATGGGACCAGCAACTTGAGCAATGGTCTAAACCTTTTCGCCAAGTGAACGCTCAAATTCAATTTGATCCGCAATTAGAAAATAACCTTGTCCGCCTACGCGCTCAGTTTAGCTGTGCCGATGATATTGAGCGATTACGAGCGGCCTTGGCCAATTTTGACTTTCAAGCACTCAATCATTTTTTAGAGGGAAAGAGTCTCGATGTTTAATAAGGTCTTTGTTGAAAATTCTCTCAGGGACCATCCGCGAACTCAAAGCTTATTGGATAAGCTTCGCTACCAATCGGTTCAATATATTTCTGATTACCGCGATGTCTTTCAAAAGGTAAAAAAACCCTATCTGCAAAAACGGAATAACCTCAATTTGTTCTTAGCTGAAAAATCTGGTCAGCGGGTGAAGTTGGCGCCCGATGCCTATGGCCAAGCTGGAGAACCTCATTATTATTTTGTTCATGCCTATAATTGTATATACGAATGTAAATATTGTTACCTTCAAGGGTATTTCCACTCTCCTGACTTGGTGTGGTTTCTTAATCATGAAGATATTATCAATGATATGGAAGCGATCATTAGAGACCATCCTTCCGAGCAAGGCCTATGGTTTCATGCAGGAGAATTTAGTGATTCTCTAGCGCTCGCTCATTTAACAGGAGAGATTCCCCTTTATTGGGAATTTTTTGGTAAGTACCCCCAGGCGAAATTAGAGCTTAGAACTAAGTCGGTCAATATCAAACCGATACTTGAATTGCCTCCCCTAGATAATATCATCACGAGCTTTTCCCTATCGCCCCAAGACATCACTAAAAAGATTGATTTAAAAACCCCCAGTCTTACTCACCGCCTTAAGGCATTAGCACGTTTGGTAGAGAAAGGTCATAAAATTGCTCTTCATCTAGACCCCATTATTTATACACCGACTGTCCTAGAAGATTATACCGAAATGGCCTCTCAAATTTGTGATGCCATTAGCGTGAACCAAGTTGAGTATATATCAATTGGCGTAGTTCGCTTTACAAAAGACGTTTACCATCAAGTGGAGAAGAATTATCCCGAAAGTATCATTCATAACGGGGATTTTATTACCAGCTTTGACAATAAAATTCGGTACCCACGACCAATGCGACAATGGCTGCTCTCTCATATCGAACAAATTCTCTTAAATAAGGGTTTTCCCAAAACCTCTATTTACCAGTGTATGGAATAAATTAATGATGAGGGGCTTGTTTTTCGTCTTCTCTCTGCCGAACAACTGAAGATGCATATTCACGGCGGTAGGCCTTCACTAATTCTAAAAACTCAAGAGAGATCTCCTCTTTCAAAAGTAAATCTTCCCGCAATAAAGCTAAATTCTCTATTTTCCCCTCTTCCTTATTAAAGGCCGAAGCGAAATCACCATCTAACTCTTTCAAACGTTGATCCATGGCCTGGACATCCACCTGAAGGGACTTGGGTAATATATCATAGTCCATGAGCATATATATAATGCCAAAAGAAAAGTTGAGATTTTCGCTGGTATAGATCGTCCCCATCGAATTCTCAACAAGACCCAATGTTAAAAAGATCAGCTCTTGCCTGGATTTACGCCCCCATTTATGAGTTTGGCACGCCTCAAAAACCGACTCAATAAACTGAAGAGAATCTGCAGGTCGGCAAATCTCTAGCTGTGACAAATAATCATAGGCCCATTGGGGGTCGACATCATGCGATTGCAAGGTCTGAGAAAAGTCGCGAAAGACAACCTCAGCATCAATCCGCAAAAGAGTTTCTGTATAGACATCCCATAGGTGATCTAAAACCTTTTGAGGTTTTTTAAAAAAATTATTATTAACGTCAACAATCAATTCTTTATCGATTAATTTCTTGGCAGAGAGAAGGCATTTTTTATCACGCGCTTGAATACGGAGTAACCTGCCTTCCCAATCTTTTTTGATGGCCATTGCTGCTTTTTCATTAAACAATACTTTCTTTGGACTCGGCTGCTTTGGGCGTAAAGTATCCCCGGTTATTTTAAATCCTTTGTGAAAGCTAGGTTTTTTCTTTTCAATGGGTACTGTTAATGAAGGCGCTGGGCGCCCTAGCCACCAAAACCCGGCAACGACACTAAATACAGAGAAAAAAAGAAATAGCTTTGACCTATTCATAAGGGATAGTTATATCAAAGCCTATGACAATACAAAACCCCTCAGGTACTGCCCCTTTCCGACGCGTCAACATTAATCTACCTGCCCATTGGCAGGACTTAGTGCGGACAGAGAGTTACTTTCAATTAGATCATGAGGCCCGCCAATTACTCCAGAAGGACCAGCTTTTAGGGCGAGAATTAAATAATTGGCAACCCTTCGACCAGAATGAATTTATTCTCGCCAAGAGATCTGCACCGGAAGACGATGAGGGAATTTGGCATGATGACGGCTCGCGCCGTTTCGCCTTCTCAATGGGACTCAACCTTGACCCAAGCTCAATCCAAGGAGGAGATCTCCTCTTAAGGAAACGTAATTCCGATAAGTTATATGTATTCCCTGCTCTCAAATGGGGGGAAATGATTATTTTCCCCACTGGCGTTGACCACTATGAACACCGAGTCACCAAAGTGACCCAGGGCACGAGACTCATTTTGGCAGGCTGGTGCTGGTAAATTTTTCCAATTTGCCCTTGCCCTTTGGCCAAAGTCGATATATAAACTCAACCCATAATATAGCTAAACTTTGAATTTCAAAAGGACGTGGCCATGGCCAGACAATGTGATTTAACAGGAAAGAAAAGACTCGTAGGAAATCGTGTTTCCCACGCCAACAATAAAACTAAAATGACTCAAAAACCCAATCTTCAAACAAAGAGAGTTTTTGATCCAGAGACTGGAAAAACAATTAAGCTTCGCCTTTCAACACGTGCTATCAGGACTCTAGATAAAGTTGGCTCACTTTCTAAATTTCTTAGAAAGTACCGTCACCTTTTCCAAGCATAGGAAATTATATAATTTTTATGTATTTTAGCCGACTTATGTCGGCTTTTTCTGCTTTACCCCAGCATTTCACTCAAGCTTCAAGACACTTCATCCGATACCAATAAAGAGAAAATAATCTTTTTGGAGTCTAGGGTGGAATGAACTCACTTAATCAATTCTTAAATTATTTTATCCCCACCTGTATTAAGGAAGATAAGTCCGATTGGCCACTTAATCAGATAAGACTTGGCCTTACTCTGAACGCCCTTTGCCTGATCCTTATTTTGTCTGAGTTTATTATTGATTATTCCCATGGTCAAAAGCACCAAGAACTCATTCCCCTCATCTATGGCCTTTCTTCTCTTTACTTAATACTAAATCCTTTTATTCTCAAAACTCAAAAGAGCATTGGCCTTTTTGCCTGGATGAGTTGCCTTTTTCCGTTAATTTTTATTCCCTTAATCAGTTATTTACATGCTGGTATTACCACCCCAGAAATAACATGGATGCTGATTGGCCCCTTGATGGCACAGGTCCTTTTAGAAAAAAAATCGGCCTTTACCATTACTATTTTAAGCTTCGCCGAAGTTCTCATCATTTCTTATTTGGATCATATCCATTTTTATACCATTCCTATTTCTCCAGCAATCCCTTTATTTGACTTTATCGATCCCCACTCATTATTTCTTTTACTTTTTGCTAGTTCTGGAAGCTTTCTTTTCTTTAAAGAGATGAAAGATTATGAGGTTAAATTATTTAAAATGAGGGAGAAGGCAGTTGCGGCCATTAAGTCTAAAGATATTTTCTGGTCCAACCTATCTCACGAAATTCGCACTCCTTTAAATGGAATAAAGGGCATGAGTAGTGTTCTACTAGATGGTCATCTTTCAAAAGAACAAGAAGAAATCGTCCAAATCATTCGTGAAAGTGGAGATACCCTTTCTATTATCCTTAATGACGTTTTTGATTATACTCAATTGCAAGCTGGTGAATTAAAAACTGATCCTAGACCATTTAACCTTGGGGATGCTGTAGAAAGCGTCTTTCAAATCTTTAATCGTATGGCGGAAAAGAAAGATATTGAATTAAGCTATATTTTTGATCGCGATGTTCCTTATGGCCTATTAAGTGATGAAAGACGCATCAAACAGGTTCTTATCAATTTAATAGGTAATGCTATTAAGTTTACAGAAAAAGGGGCCGTCAAATTAATCATTGAAAAAGGTGGCTGGAAAAATACCATTCAATTTTCCATTATTGATACTGGCATGGGTATATCTCCAAAAAATATGAAACGCTTATTTATGCCTTTTACACAAATAGACTCTTCCTCCCACCGACGCTTCGGCGGAACCGGCCTTGGCCTTGCTATTTCTCAGGAGTTGGTCAAATTATTGGGCGGTGAAATCCAAGTGAAAAGCCAACAAGCGAAAGGTTCGACCTTTATTTTTACGATTACCGCCTTGCCGATAAAAGGAAATTTTATGGCGCGACAGGAGAATCAAATAGGGAATCCCTTTGAACCGATTCCTTTTATCAAAAGAGTAAAATCCCTTAAGATTTTAGTTGCGGAAGATAACCCGGTTAATTTTAAATTGATGAATGCCATTCTTAAAAAATTAGGTCACCATACAGATTGGGCAAAAAATGGTGAAGAGGCGATCGAGCAAGTCCAAAATACGAATTATGATATCATCTTTATGGATATTCAGATGCCAACGATGGATGGAATTACCGCCACCAAAGAGATCTGTCGCTTATTTCCTGATAAAAAGACCAGGCCACATATTCTTGCTTTAACCGCCAATGTTCTGGCCGAAGATAAAGATCAATGTATTGAAGCTGGTATGGAAGAGTTTTTAACCAAGCCCATTAATACCAATATCTTAACCAGAGCGCTTGCTCGCTACTCCGACCAAATCTACGACCCAAAGGATTTCGAGAGTATGGAGGAATTTGTAACGCAGGATAAACCAGATCCTTTCCATGGCACCCCTTATACAGAGGGGCAATTTTCAATCATTGACTTCCACAAACTAAGTGAAAACTTTGAAGGAGATTGGGAAATTATCCACGCCATGTCTTTACAATTTTTAGAATGTATTGATGAATCTTGCGATAATTTGAAGTTGGCCATCGCCAATCATGATCATCAGGAAGTTGAAAGGCATGCTCATTTAATTAAAGGTAGTACCAGCATTTTCTTTCCCGACAAGATCATCCAAAAACTCATTCAGATCGAAAAAATGGGTAAGAATGGTGACTTAAATGGGATACAAGAACTCCACAAAGAATTAGGCCTTGAACTTCACATTCTCAAGGAGGAACTAAACACCATCATCGGCCAGCAAGACGCGGCATAAAAAAACCTCCCCGAAGGAAGGTTTTTTATCTTCATCAAATGTGTTCTATACTGGTCAAAATTATTGCACTTCTACTTCCTCAATAATAAAGCCCCATTTGTTTACAGAACGATCTGATGTAAATTTAATATTAACAGTATCACCTTCAACAAACTCAGTGACATAATCCTGGCCTTGACCAGAAATACTCTCAGAGAGTGTTCTATTCTTACCACTAATTGAAATCACATCATACCGTGGTTCAGTGTCATACTTTTTGACTTTAACTCGAATATATTGAGCACCTGCAAAAGTATATTGCTTTTCTAAAGTTTCGTTATTCGTATAGGGATGAACACTTTCAAAGGGTGTTGGTAACACAATAGTGCGCCATCCATTCGGATTAGGCTCTTTTCTGGCCGGACGAGTATCCGTTAAAAGGTTATAGGCATCAATACGTCCACCTTTAATGGTTTTCCCACGATAAGAAGGAACAGGTATTGAAGTCATCATAACTCTCTCTCTCATTTCAGCATGAGAAATACGTCCTTCTTTGGCCAATAAAAGACCAATCACACCTGAAACATGTGGAGTGGCCATGGAGGTACCAGAGAAAATGCTATAACCTCCATTTTTTACCGTTGAAAGAATATTGTGACCAGGGGCCACAATATGAACAGACTTTTTTCCGTAGCAAGAAAAACTTGCTAACGTATCTTGAGCAGTGTGGGCAGCAACTGAAATAATGTTTTCGACATCGTAATTTGAAGGGTAATGAGGACGATTATCGTTATTTGTAGAACTATTACCAGCGGCCGCAGTAAAGATGATACCCGCATCAGATGCTCTTTCAATCGCTTCTTTAAGAGCTTGAGAGGCCCCACCTCCACCCCAAGAATTGGACATAATATCAACACCAATTTTTGTGGCATAATCAATAGCTTTGATTGCGTGTGCAGATGAACCGGAGCCAGAGTCGGTTAAAAATTTAACACCAACTAGAGATACCTTACCCATTACACCTGCAACACCAATATTATTATTATGAGTGGCGCCGATAGTTCCCGCACAATGGGTACCGTGTGAATTACCATCCATGGGGTCACCATCATTATTGGCGAAGTCATAACCATGGATATCATCGATATAACCATTACCGTCATCATCGACACCAGGTTTACCATCACGTTCAGCAATATTCACCCACATATTATTTTTAAGATCTGGGTGGCGGTAATCAATACCTGTATCAATAACGGCAATTTTAATGTCCTTAGAACCTTTTGTGATCTCCCATGCTTTCATAGCATTCACGTCGACACCATTGACACCCTTAGTACCACGAGGCTCATTATTTCCAGTATTATGAAGTCCCCAAAGACGAGAAAACTTAGGGTCATTTGGAGTATAGGCATTTTCTTTAGAAATCGAGGGAGTGCCAAGAATGTCATCAATACTTAGTGCTTTAACGGGTCTAACAATTGAATAAATAAAGTTAGGTTCAGCAAACTCAACACGAGGATCAGAAGTTAAGTCATGGGCCAAGGATTCAACGTCGCTTTTTTCATCAAATCTCATCAAATAAATATCACCATAACTTAAATGAATGGGCTCAACTTGATAGGTATTAACCGACTTTTGGTCTTGAAAAAAGGCCTTCTCTGCACCTGGCCTAAGCTTAACAAGCAACTCTCCAGGTACAACCTCACTGGCCTGTGCTAAAGGTAAAGTGGCCATCATGGCCGCGCTCAAACCGAAAACCTGAGTTTTCCACTTTGGTTTGCTCATCATCCCTCCTTGGATTTTTTATGACTTACTTTCAGTTTAAGGACTTCTTACCTTGAAACCATCAAAAAAGAATTCTATTTGCTTACATTTCTAATAGAATACTCCTTTGACTCATAGCGCTTTGATCGGGAATATTTTTCCAGCACCTCTCTCGCCCTGGCGCCACGCATCATTATTGGTCATAATAGAGGTATCAACGAATGACGCCCACGGAGGATTCAAGTGATTCACGGCAACTCTACAGACCCGGTATTTATTAAAAAGATTTTCCTTAAGGTTTGGACGCTTAGAGATGAAGTTGAAACAATTATTGCCAAACGAGCTGAACAAGGTTTAGAAAACTGCCCTATCGAAGATATCTTGGAAGAGTATAAATTCAAAGCTCAGATTGACTCTGATGGCCCTCAATTAACAGTTATTGATGGTGGCCATGGTGATGATGCCGAAGCGAGCGATGATAATGCTAATGAGGATGATGAGCATAGTACTCCAGAGCTCACTACCGTTGAAAATAATGATCAAGAAAGCAACACAGAGGATGATGGTGTGACTATTATCCAAAGAGGCGCCCATAATATACCGGCAGAGAAACTCTACCGTGGCATGACTGTCTTAACTGAAGTCACAATGAATACAATTTACTTTTTTTGTTCAAAAAATTTTATGGAGGGACAGTCTATTGTAATGGAATTTCAAGTCCCCAAACGTTTTGTCGTTAATGCGGAAATCCATTATTGTCGACCTTTCAATATTCAAAGTCGAGTTATTAGTTCTCAGCGATTGAGTTACCGAGTCGCCGCACGCTTCACATTTTTAAAACCTGGTGAAAAAACACTTTTAAGACAATTTATCGAATCTGTTGAACCTGAAATTCCAGAAGTGGTTGAAGTCAAAAAGAAAAAGGTTGAAGAGGATACAGACGATGTCTTTGGTGGCCTTGACGACCTCGATCTTTAATTGCTTTCTGTCGCTATCGAGAACTGCTGGGCACCAGCTAATTTCGCTTGGTCCATTAAATTAACCACTGTCCCCAATTGGGCCTGGTGATCACCTTCCAAGACAATATGAGTGGTCTTCATTTCTTTTAATAAAAGGGTTAATTGCTGTTGATAATCTTCAAGTGCAACCTTTTTCCCGTTCATAAAAAGAGTCCCCTCTTTGGTCAAAGTCACGATAATCGCGCGAGGGGCATCCTCTCCCATTTCACCCTTTTGACTAACTTGAGGTAAATCCACCCCTAGGCCTTGTTGGAAACTAATAGACGAGGTCACCATAAAAATGATGAGTAGAACCAGCATAATATCTATCAAGGGGGTCATATTAATGTCTGAAATGATCTCTTCATCATCGAAGCCATTTTTAAGAGACATCGCTCGGCCTTCCCTCTTTAAATTGATCGCTCATATCTTCCAAGCGATGCTTGATAAGTAAACCTAGGTGCTGCCATTTTTGCAGTAAAAAATTATAAAGAATAACCGCGATAACCGCCACAATAATACCGGCCGCAGTAGCAATAAGCGCCTCTGAAAGTCCGGCGGCGACAATCGCGAATCCTCCTCGCCCAGAAGCTGCCATTGAAGCAAAGGCCTTAATAATCCCCACAACGGTTCCAAAAAGTCCTATAAAAGGGGCAGAGGAGCCGACTGTCCCGACAACCCACATTTGGCCTTTTAATTTGTTTCGCAATTCTTGATAACGGCGATTTAAGCGATCTTCCCAATGCTTTTCTTTTTTAAAATCTGCGAGAGTAAATAATTCGCGTAGAGAGCTGCGCAAAATGGGATGAGCGGCCAACGCTAGGCCTTTCGCCTCATTTATTTTATTTTCCTGAAGAAGGTCCTCCATTTTTTCGCAAATGAGCGCCACCTCGGTCCGGATTGAGTGAAAAAACCACATTCTTTCCAGGGCAATCGCCAGGGAAATGATGCTAAATATTAACAAGGGGACCATAATAAAGCCGCCCTCTTCGATGAGATTAAGCATTTCTGCCTCCTTCAAGCAAATCCTCAACTATCTTCACCTATACGGAACCTATTTAGCAAGTTAGAATAATGAGGATTAAGGAGAACAAGTGAAGTCGAAAGATCCACGCAATCGCAACTCAGGCCTGGCCCTGACTCTTTTTATGGTTTTAGTCGTCATAGGATTTGGTTATTCTATCCTCTTCCAGGCGCCTGAGAAGTTGGCCCAAGGGCTCGACCAATATCGTTTTGTTTTTCAAAAAGATAAGGGCCTTGAACCACAGCAAATCACAATTAAAAATCGGCTGGGTCAGTTTAAGTTTGAACTTATGGCGGCAGTAGAAGGCCAAGGGCCGACTTGGACTCTCGTTGAGCCGCGACAATTCCCTGCCAATCAAGCAATTGTTGAAAATATTATTCAATTAATTCAAAATCTCAAAATCAAAAGAGTTTATGAGATGGATGCCATTAACTTGGCGAATTTCTCTCTCGAAAAAGATAACTTAAGCTTAAATATTCTTTTTAAAGATCAAACTCAAGAAACCATTCAATTTGGTTTATTTAATAGCTTAGATCAGTCCACTTATATAGCTCTCCCTAACCAGAAGGCCATTTTTCAAATTGAATCACGGCCTCTCGCCTGGGAATCTTATTCCCTCTCCAATTTTATCGATTTAAGAATATTTACCTTAGCAGAACAAGACCTCATCTCTTTTACCATTTATCGCAATGAAGTGAATGCAAATAAGATCCGCTTCTCCATGGCCAAAAAGAATGGGGAGTGGACAGAGACCCGCCATAATGTTCTACTGGACACTAAAAAAGTGACCGAATATATCAAAAGCTTATCTCTTCTTAAAAGTCGCTTTATCCTCGATAAAAAGAGTCAAAAGGCCCAGAAACAATTAGAAAAATATTTTGAAAAACCTTCTTATCATGTGGTGGCCAAAACCAAACAGGGAACTTTGCACTATACAGTTTCCAATGTTATTGGCCGTCTTGATGGTGTTAGTGTTGATAGATGGAAGAATTTTGTTATCAAGGCGTCTAATCGCCTTCATCCCTATGTTCTGGATAAAAAGGCCTATAGTAATTTTAACCCACGTCTTAAGGATCTACGGCGACCGAAAATTCCTATAAAGAAGATATTCTATTAAACAATAAAAACTAAAAAGGCCCTCATATCAGAGGGCCTTTTTATAATTTCTTATTCAAAAAAGTAAATTATTTAATTTCTTTATGAACCGTATGACGACGAAGAGCTGGATTATATTTCTTAAGCTCTAAACGATCAGGTGTCGTTTTCTTGTTTTTTGTCGTTGTATAGCGCGAAGGAGATTTTCCCAACTTTCGTGCTTCAGTACATTCTAATGTTATAATAACTCGTGGTCCCTTTGCCATGTGGGTCTCCCTTTAAAATAAAATTCAAATCAGAAAATATGTACATCTCTTCGCTCCTCTTGGCAAGCCCTTTAGTCTGATTATTCCGTAATTACCTTGTCGATGACCACATAATGCGTTATGCTGACGCCAGATGAAAGAGCTAATTACCAGCGAAAACTGGACCCATACATATTTTAAATCACTGAAATTAAAAGCCTTTATTTCTTTCGGTGGCGATCATGAACAAGAGGGAACCTTCCTCTATTACGTCACCTGTACCGATCATGATCATCAGGAAATTTTTCAAACCAGTCACTCTCTTTTGGAAGAGGCCCTCGCGCTAATTAACGAAAAATATGGCCATTGGCCTTATGAAGACGCTCTTAATAAAGATGGCTGCTCCAGTTGTGGTGCTCATTAATCTTCCCTTTTTCTTGATTCTCTTGAATACCAATTTCTACCTTTAGTATTGACTTTAATATGATATTTTGGCATCTTACGGGCTATTAAAATCGAAAACCCGTTATTGTATTAAGCAATAACAATGAAGAGGTCCTTATATGAAAGCGAATATCCATCCTGAATACAACGAAATCAACGTTTCTTGCGTCTGTGGAGCCACTTACCAAACTCGTTCAACTACTCAATTAGCAAAAATTGATATTTGTGCTGCATGCCACCCTTTCTATACAGGTAAGCAAAAAATCGTCGATACAGAAGGTCGTATCGAGAAATTCCGTAAGAAATTCGGTAACCGTTATTCAACTTTGAAAAAATAATCTTTTTTTAAATACCTGCATATATATAGGCCGGATGAATATCCGGCCTTTTTTTTTAAATCAATTCGACTCGCCAGTACAAAGGCCTTATCTTTTTAACCAATTTAAAATCAACCTCTAGTCCAGCGCAAGCATCTTTAAATTGCTTTTGCTCACTCTTACTCATCTTCTTTTTGACCATTTCTAATTGCACAATTTCATTACCATCTCCTTGAGAGAGACAGACTTCCCAAATAAAAGCGTATTTGGTTTCACTGATATGGCGAAAGAGAATCGCCTTTTCGGTCGCTAACGTTGAGTTCAACTCAAGATCCCTGGCGCCGAATAACATGCCCATCATCGGCTGGTATTTACGATTAAAATTCAATTGCTGTGACCAGCGCATGATATCTTCGTGGTGAATTGATTTCACAACTTGATGGCACCAATTATCTTTTTGAAGCATCATAGGGCAAGATGCTTCTGGCGCACGGCAGGGATAAAGTAATTCATAACTCTCCTGCAGTTGCTGGCGCATAGGCAATCCTAACTCGTGAAAAACAGCATGAGTTCCTGGTTCAATAACAAAAATGAGATCTGGCCTTAAACGAGCAATAATTTCCTTTCCTGTCATTAAGCCTAATTCATTAAGGCTATGGCCAAAAATAAGTATTCTTTTTCTTGCTGATTTTGCAGGAATAACTCCCATATCAAAGCCGGTATGGAAGGCGACATTAGGATGCAGTCCTGCCATCAATTTTTCGGCCTGTTCAATCATCAAGGAACTTTTGTCGATGCCATAAATATCACCAGAAAACTGGGGATGATCGTGGAGGTAGGCCAATGAAAAACTGCCGGGGCCCATGCCATAATCGATAATCTCGGCCTTGGGCCATAGATCCTGTAGCTCGATCGGTAAATGGGAAAATAAAAATTGAAATTTAGGCAAATGCGTTGGCGTATAATAAAGAGTATAGGCCGACACTCGATCTGCGTCGAGGCCATAATCGCCAATCTTATCGCGACTCACAGTAAATTTAAGTGACATCTCTTTTAATAATTTTAATAATTGATCCCCTTTTATTTGAGGAGATAAAAGAAATGGTCTGATAGTTGCTGGGTTATCAATGCCCATAGAGATCCTTATAAAAAAAGGCCCCAAACAGGGGCCTTATCAAAACTTATTTAAAAAAATTGATTAACGTTCACTAATCGGCCGGTAATCTCTCTCGTTTGAACCGGTATAAATCTGACGAGGTCGAGAAATCTTAGTACCTGGAGTTTCACGTAATTCGCGCCATTGCGCCATCCAACCAGGAAGACGTCCAAGAACAAACATTCCGGTGAAAAGATTCGTCGGAATGCCAAGGGCGCGATAGATAATCCCTGAATAAAAATCAACATTGGGGTAAAGATTTCTTTTTACGAAGTACTCATCTTTAAGAGCTTCTTCTTCAAGACCTTTAGCGATATCAAGTAGAGGATCTTCAACACCCAATTGCTCGAGAACAGTATTGCAGGCCTTTTTTATAATCTTGGCCCGTGGATCAAAGTTTTTATAAACACGATGGCCAAAACCCATTAAACGGAATGGATCATTTTTATCTTTGGCCTTCGCCAGGTATAATTTATAATCACCACCATTTTCTTGAATCTCTTGCAGCATTTCAAGAACAGCTTGGTTCGCTCCACCATGGAGTTTTCCCCAAAGAGCGTTAATACCACTGGCAATGGAAGCAAAAATATTGGCCTGACCTGAGCCGACAACACGAACTGTTGAGGCCGAACAATTCTGCTCATGATCGGCGTGAAGAATAAGAAGTACATCGAGGGCCTTCGCCACCGCTGGCGTAATATTTGCTCCAGGACCATTAAACATAAGATTTAAAAAATCGCTCGCATAATCTTTCTCGTCAGAGCTCTCTAAAGGCGCTTTGCCTTGAGCATGACGGTAAAAGGCGCCCAGAATAAGTTTGGTGTAACCCATCAATAGAGGGAGAGCATTATCCATTTCCTCTGCTGTCATATCCGATTTTTCCAATTCAGGATGGTAAGCCGATAAGGCCACCATAGCAGAAGAAATCGCTCCCATTGGGTGAGCATCTTTTGGAAAAGTTTGGATTAATTGCAATAGTCCCTCTGGCAATTGCTTAATATTTTTAATTTTTTGATCAAGTGTGTTCAGTTGCTCTTGCGTCGGAAGATTTCCATATGTCAAAAGGTAGGCCACCTCAACAAAGCTAGAAGAATCAGCTAATTGTTCAATTGGGTAACCGCGATAACGTAAAATTCCTTTTTCGCCATTGAGAAAAGTAATCGCTGACTCGCAACTCCCACTGTTCATAAACCCATTATCAAGGGTTACAAAACCAGTGTTCGCTCTAAGCTGACGAATATCAATCGCCTTCTCACCTTCACTACCAGTTATGATAGGAAGCTCTAGCGTCTTACCTTCTAATTCTAATTTGGCCGTATCTGACATATTTTTGACCTCCACAATCACATGAATATTTTGAATGAAATATTCTGGCACTATAAGTGAAACGCCAAGGAAGCGCAATGTTGCTGGTCAGAAAATTTCCTAATAAACGGGGTGAATTCAAAGATTATTTTACCACTTCATAGGGTCTTCATGCCATCTGCGCAAAATCTCCTGACCCTTCGCATCCAAAGTTCCCATTTCCCGGGCGCAATCCAGTAAGTCATTGAAATCAACGAGAGAGCGGACCTTAAGCCCTAAGCGCTTATAACGCTCTTTAGCTGCTGGCATTAAATAATCAACCAAACAAAGCACGCCCTCAATTTTTATTTGGCCGTTTTTTGCAGCAATTACCGCCTTCTCTAAACTACTTCCCTGATTGATAAGATCTTCCACTAAAACAAAAGATTGACCCGCTTCAAACGCTCCTTCAATCTGATTCCCCTGGCCATGGCCCTTAGGCCTAGAACGGATATAAATGAGGGGTTTCTCCAAACGGTCTGCTAAAAAGCTAGCGTGAGGGATACCGGCCGTCGCAAGCCCTGCCAGACCTCCATGAAATCCTTCATCTTTATATGCGCTCAATAATTCCCGAACCACTTGCTGGCGCGCAACAGGAAAACCTAAAAGGCGTCTATTATCGCAATAAATAGGACCTTTAAGGCCTGAGGCGTAGACAAAAGGGTTCTCTGGAGAAAATTGAACACATTCATTTTCCAATAAGACCTTAGCAATAACACTGCTTTGCAAAAGACGCTCCTTGTTATACTTGACCTCTTTAAGTGGTCATGATTATATCGTTGCGGACTTTCTCAAAATAAACGACAGACAGACAGCTGAAAAGCAATATCGGGGAAAAAATGCAAAAATTCGTATCTTTAATTCTTACCTTACTATTCTTGACTTCATGTCAGGAAAAAGTAATTTACCAAACGGTCAATAAACCAAGTGAAGGTATACGATCTGAAAATATTGAAAGCTCCTCTGGGGTTTGGATCAAAAAAGAATTTATTGGCAAACGCTTAATCTGGTCTCGATCGGCCATTCAAGGTGCTCCTTCGGCAACCGGGAATAACCTCAGCGCTTTTCTTGTCAAATTTCAAATCAATAATAATAGTCTTCTTATTTTACAGGATTTTGAAGGTCTTTTAGAAACCCGCTCGATTCTTCCTAAAGCGATCTTGGCAAAATTCCCTATTTTAAAAAAATCGTCAGAAGGGGTTCTTGTTGATTGGGATAAAGGCCTTACTCACTTGGTTTACGAACGCCCAATGGGTAGCTCCGAAAGCGCTCCCTCAAAGCCTGGCTACTACCCAATTAACCAATCATGGGTTGATATTAGCAAAACAGAAAATGGTGGTCTCTTCATCAAACAATTGGTGAATATCACGTCTAAAGGGCCCAAGGGCCAAGAAGAAATGGGTGGAATGACCCTTAAGCACCACTTTAAACCGTATAACCCTAACCCACAATTCACTTCCGTTATCTCCAACGGCCAAAAAAGAGTTGGCTTTTTTGAGGCACTCCCTATCTTTGAAGCAGGTAAAGGTACAAAAATAATCAATATCCTTAAATGGTCGCTAGAAGCTCCTATTACGTATTACCTCTCAGCTAATACCCCGGCCAAGTACCGCCAGGCCGTTAGTGATGGCATTCTTTATTGGAACCGTGTCTTTGGTAAAGAAGTTTTAAAGGTGGGGCTTTTGCCCGCTGATGTTGAAGTTCACGACCCAGGTTATAATATCGTTCAATGGATGGATTGGGACTCCTCAGGTTTTGCCTACGCTAATATTTATGGTGACCCGCTAACAGGTGAAACTCAGCAGGCCCATGTTTATATGACTTCTGTTTTTGGTAATTCGGCCTATCTTAGCGCTGGACGTCTCTTGGAAAGAATTATCCCTACAAGGGCGCCAAGTATAATGGGCCTGGCCCATATGGGAACTTGTCAACATAAAGATTTTCAAAGTCCCAAAGACACCTTTGATCTCATTCATACTTTTGAAAACCTCGAAAATGACTTTAAAGCGGACCCTGAAGAAATAAAAACGCGCTTCGCTATGGACTACGTACGTCAAGTTGTCGCCCATGAAGTTGGCCATACTTTAGGCCTTCGTCATAATTTTATTGGTAACGAAACAACTAATATCAATAGCGATAATTACTCCACCATACTTGAAGAATATTTATTAAATGATTACCTACCAGCTGATCTTATGCCAGCAAGTACTGTAATGGATTATGTCCCTACAACGATTGCTTCTTTGACTGGAGCTTATATTCGCCAGCAGCGTTTGGCCTTGCCTTATGACCAAGCGGCCATTCAATGGGCCTATTATCAAAATCAAACGGTTGATAAAATACCGGCCTTTTGTACTGATAATAATAAAGGAAAATATATTGATTGTGGGGCGTGGTCACGATTTAGTCAGCCGGTTAAAACTCTTAAATTAGACTTTAAAAAGCTGAGCAAAAACCTGACCCGACGTCTAAAGGGCAACCTCAAAAGCTTTGGAGATAACCAATATAAGCTTCGGCCTAAGACCGACTTAAACCTTATCCAAGAGTATTATTTTAAACCATGGTTAAAATCGATTTCTCACAATGCTCAATATTATTTTATTCGTCACCAATTTCCAGACAAGATGAACTGGGAAGAGCAAATGAATTACCAAGATGAGCTTTATCGCTACGTCGAAAGTGGAATTAAAGAAGTTGGCGGCCTTATTTCTGTTATGCAGGATTATATTTGGCCACATGAGAATCAACGCATTGCTCTAGTTAAGAATATGGCCGATGATGTTTTCCAATCATTTCCCAATATGAGTAAAGATAATGAAGATTACCTCAACCGTTATTTTGACTATCTCGAAAGAAAAATTTTAGATACCTGGCTAGTGGCACTCAACCAAAATAAATTTATGGTCCATGAAGAGGGTGTTGAAAAAGTATACTACCAATGGCTTCTTGCTTATTTAACAAAAGTCTTGCCATCACCTTTCGTTTTAGGACAAATCAATAAAACTGAGCAGAATAATTTTAATGCAGAATGGAGGCTCTTATTGGAGCGCGGTTACTCTCCAATACTCTATCCAGGCTCAACTCAGCACGCTGTTAATATGAGAACTGGAAAACAAAAAATTCTCGCTTTTTTTCAGGCCAGAAGAGATGCTTATACCGCCATTGGGTCTGATGTTTATGGTAACGCCTTCCTATTCGACATGTATGGGTTTGAAAACAAAATGCTGACTCTTTTAAAGAGATAATCAAATGGAATTTGCTGCCCCACTTATCAAAGGAAAAATACTCAAGCGCTATAAACGCTTTCTTGCCGATATAGAGCTTGAGGAAAATGGTGAAATTATCACCGCCCATACTGCCAATACTGGTAGTATGAAGACGTGCTGGGAGCCGGGCTGGCCAGTTCTTTTAAGTTTTCATGATAATCCTAAACGCAAACTCAAGTACTCTCTTGAAATGACTCATAATGGTCGAACCTGGATTGGAGTCAACACCGCTCTTCCCAATAAGCTAGCGATCGAAGCGATTGAAAAGGAACTCATTCCTGAGTTGGCCGGCTATACTACTATTAAGGCCGAGGCAAAAATTGGTAAAAGCCGTATCGATATCCTTTTAAAAGCTGATAACCGTCCCGATTGTTATGTCGAGGTTAAAAATGTCACTCTAGGTTATGATAATGCTGAAGCGCAATTTCCAGACGGCGTCAGCGCTCGTGGCCAAAAACACCTTCAGGAGCTAATGGATATTGTCGCCGATGGTAAACGGGGATGTATGCTCTATATCGTGCAACGAAAAGATGTAAATCGCTTCGCTCCCGCCAAAGATATTGATCCCGAATACGCCAGGCTTTTACAAGAGGCCCACACCAAAGGCGTAGAGGTGCTCGTCTACCAATGTGACATGGCACCAGAGGGAATTATCGTGGAGAGGAGCCTTCCTTTTAACCTGGACAACTAAGTCTCCCCTCGAGTAATTTCAATAAAATCCATTGATCGCGTACCATTTAGCTTATCTGATGCTCAGTAACGACAATTCAGCTAATTATAGAAAGATTTTTGCTCTTATTGATGAAGATATTTTTCACAATTCCAGCTTTCACCGTCTCATTGTGCTAAAGTCTCTCCATCTAGTAACGACGGTAGTTCAATGAAGTTATTGATAAGTCTTTTTTTATTCTTCTCTTTGACCCATTCCTTATGGGCATGCGATATAGCGGCTTCCATTCCTAAACTTGAACAATTTTTATTTGAATGCTCTGGCGATTGGTTTTCGGGCTCTGTACAAAAATATAATTCTGCAAGAAGAGTCACTTATTATGAGCTTTATAGTATCGTCACAAAAATGGCCAACCAGGAAGCGGAGTTTAATGAATCGATCGGTTCAAAAACACCAATGAATGGCCTCAACAAATTTTTATTTGATAAAGATCTTCCTCAATGTATTCAATTACAAAAAGATATTAATACAATAGGTCCAGGTATTGAATTAGAAGTTAAAAAAGATGACAACACAGCAACCGGAATTTTCTTTGCTCTGCTTCCTCATAATTGCCACTCAAAAATTATTTTAATGCATAAAATTTATTAATATCACGCAAATTTAGCCCTACGACAAATAAACTATTCTGTGCTTTATTTTAAAATATAACCAAAGCCCAGGCCATAACGAGTCACATTCATATCATTCGGACCAGACATCACATGCCATTTTGCAAGCCCATGAATAAAAGTACGACGGGAAATTTTATAATTTGCATAATACATAAACTTAAAACCCGTAAAGTCTTCGTACTCACTCGAACCATAATTATTTTCTGTTGAGGAAAAAAGTGATTTTGAGAAGCTGAGTTTGTTAAATAAATAAATCTTTCCCAAGGAGATAACTTTGGCAGCACCTAACGTTAAATAGCCAACCGTTGAATTATCAACAATAATTTTTGAATCATTATAAAGAGCATCAATATTAAAGGTAGAGAATCTTTCTAGATCAATTCCCCCATATAATGTTACCGGAAAACGCCCAATCAAACGATACTCACCATAAAAATTCGTTCCTAGCTCTGCAGGAATATCTACTGTTAACCCCAGATTACTAGCGGTCCCTTTGAGTGCTGAATAATAAAAGGAAGAGGAGAAACTATGGAGCTTATTTTCTGGATAATAAAGGGCGGCAATTCCAATGGAATAGGGAGAATTTTGAGCCGTTTTAACGTTAACGCTAAGGTCATTTGATTTTTGCTCATAGTAACCACCAGATGCCATATAAAATGCTGATAACTTCAACCCTTTAGGCATCGCATTTTCTTTCTTCTCACGTAGGTGTTTCTTTTTTTCCGCTAAACGCTTTTCTGCAATTTTTTTAAGCTCTTCTTTCTCATGCTGCTGATAAGCGGCTTCATTTAAAAATTCTTTCTGAATATAAAGATCAACCTCAACACCAACAGGCAAATTTGCCCAGGATTTAACTTGAGGATTTTTATCCCGAATAATATGAATCATTGGAGTGTTGGCATTAATGATAGAGTCAGGTTTTACAAAGTATTTTAGAATGGAAGCAAATGAATCCTCCTCCTTGATAATATAGCGAAATACATACATCTCATCGCCCTTACCTGACTTGATAATACGCGAGATTTGTTGTTGTTCCGTGCTAGAAAGAGAAAGATTGGGATCAACCTCTTCCACTTCTTTAAGAACCCCGATTCCTGGACCCACAGTGGTTTCGGCCTGAATATAAACAACAAAAAACATTGTTGTTAAAAATAATAATTTTCTCATTCATATAATTTTAGCGTACAACTTATGCCCTTTCAATATAAGATATATTAATTCATACTTTTCATAACATTTCACTTTAGTAATAGGATAAATATTATGAAAACGGCCCTTTCCCCTTGTCTCAAAATTAACTCCCAAAAAATTAAAGGTCCCCACCATAAGATTATTGTTTGCAATAATGTTAAAGACATTAAAAGAAAAAAGGACCTCTTTCAGCTCAATATTAGCACGGGTGAGCCTCATCTAGAGAATGTTATAAAAGATGAGGACGGCTCTCTCCTCGATTTTGTATGGGTCAATAATAAAGAAGACATTACGAACTCTTTTATATATGGCCGTGACAAACTTGCCCCCCTTCTTTTTAACAAGATGTCAGCTTATCAAAATGCTCCAAAGGGTATTTATTTATTTGCGCTAGAAGATTCCCTTTTAAAAGGAATTATCGTGGGACTCGAATTATGCTTTTATCAATTCATCAATAAAACCAATATTGCAATCGTTATACAACACAATCATCGCCCAATTAAAGAAAAGGTCCTAACTCCTTCCTTGGCCCTCGCTCTTGCTGTTAACCAAGCACGGCATCTCGTTAACTTACCTCCCAATTTTTTAAATCCTAAGACCTATGCTGATGATGTCAGAAAACTTTTTCAAAAAGAGAAATATTTTAAAGTTAATATTTGGGATGAAAAGAAACTGGAAAAAGAGGGCTGTGGCCTAATTCTTAGTGTCGGCCAAGCAGCTCTTCATGGTAGCTATATTGTCCATCTTCAATACCGTCACCCTCAGGCCAAAGGTAGGCCTATCGCTTTTGTTGGCAAGGGAATTACCTTTGATAGCGGTGGACTTGATGTCAAACCAGCTGCTGGAATGCGATTAATGAAAAAAGATATGGGAGGCTCTGCTGCTCTTTGTGGCCTCGCTCGCTATGTAGCGATGACTGGCCCCAAGAAAAATATTGATATCTACTTGGCCATTGCTGAAAATGCCATCAGCGCTAACGCCTCACGACCTAGCGATATTTATCAAGCAAAGAACGGACTAAAGGTTGAAATTCATAATACAGATGCCGAAGGTCGATTAGTTTTGGCCGATGCTTTAAGTATTGCCCAAGAACATAAAGAAAAACCTGCAATTGTCATTGATGTTGCCACCTTAACAGGTGCCGCCAAAGTAGCTCTTGGTCAGGATATTGCCGCCCTTTACTCAAATGACCCACAACTTGAAAATCAATTATTTATCGCCGGCCAGAGTATCGGTGATTATGTTTGGCCAATGCCTCTTTTCCGTCCCTATGATAAACAATTGAATTCTCCCTTTGCCGATATGGTCAACGCGGCCAGTGGCCATGGCGGCTCCATAACCGCGGCACTCTTCCTACAGCGTTTTATTGAAGAGAAAACTAAATGGGCACATCTGGATATTTTTTCCTGGACTACTGACAACCAACCCTGCCATTTACAAAAAGGTGGAAGCGGGCAAGCGGTTCAATTATTAGCGGAATATATTGGGTTTTAAAAAGAAATAAATGAGACTGAGCAGAAAAGGGGAAAAGCGACACTATTCGATGCCGAATATAAGCACGCCTTCCCCCTTGCTGTCTCTCTGTAATAAGCTTATCGGCTGATCAGAAAAATACTTGAGTCAGCCAGTCTCCTTAATCCACTAAGAATCAGGAACTTCCGAAAAAACCAACTCTTACCTGATATATTCTTTAACGACTTGAATTTTTGGGTACTTAAATATTTAAACACAGGTACCTGGTTCCATGATTTCGCCACAAAAGAGGTTGTTATTTACCCATTTTGACCCGCCCTTTAAGATATCAATATTTTTTCCACTTGATCCCAATTTTGTTATATATGTAACTCCGAAAATAAAAAAATGAATTCAACATTTTTTTAAAAGCAATGCTACGCAGTCACAATCCTTTCTTGAGCTCAATAATTTAAAACAGAAGGCGGCTTCCTCTAGGGCCATCTTCGAGGCATTTGACTGATAAGAATAATCACCCCCTACCTTTGGAGAAAATATGGAATCAAAAAAATTACTTATTTCTGCTGCTGCCCTAGGACTAACCCTGATCACCACCTCTTGCTCGACCCAAAATAACTCGACGGAGGCCAAGGTTGGCAAATGTTATGGTATTAATGCTTGTAAAGGCATGGGAGATTGTGGAGGGAAAAACCACTCTTGTGCCGGTCAAAATAATTGTAAAGGCACTAGCTTTAAAAAAATGAATAAAGATAAATGCCACGAGAAAAAGGGAAGATTTGAAAAAGCTTAAATCCCATAATCCTGCTCCCTTTGTGGGAGCAGGTCTCCGCACTGAACATTATGCCCATATAGAAACAGACTTCGACACTCAATTAGAGTGGTTCGAAGTCATTTCAGAAAATCATATGACTTCAAAGGGACGCCCATGGAAAATTTTGGAGCGTATTCGCCGCGATTTTCCTATCTCCTGCCACGGGGTTTCTCTTAATCTCGGTTCATCTCAAGGCCTCAATTATCGCTACCTCAAAGTTTTAAAGGCCTTCATCGACGCGTTTAGGCCATTCTTAGTGAGTGATCACCTTTGCTGGACAGGCATTGAAAATAATAATCTCCATAATTTATTACCCCTGCCCTACAACCTTGATACTTTGAATTTATTGTCAGAGCGTATCGAGGCGATACAAAACTATTTGCAAAGACCTATCGCGCTAGAGAATTTGTCAGCTTATTTTGATTATACTCAATCAACAATGACCGAATGGAAATTTCTCAACGAGTTGACAAAAAAATCAGGCTGCTCCCTCTTATTGGATATTAATAATGTCTATGTAAATTCACAAAATTATGGTTTCAACCCTTATCAGTTTTTAGAGGCAATCGACCCTAATCATGTAGCAGAAATTCACCTAGCGGGGTTTTCCACTCGCGGTGAATTTCTCTTTGACACTCACTCTAGGCCTGTCCATAGCGAGGTTTGGCAGCTCTATCGCTACTTTTCGGGAAGGGCACAAAGAAAAATCCCCACACTTTTAGAGTGGGATGAGGATATTCCAAGCTTTGGTGAACTAGAGGCCGAGGCCATGAAATGTCATGAGATGTGGGAGGATTAATGGATTCTTTTTTTTCTTTCCAACATCAATTTGCTCAACAGATTAATAATGAAGAATTAGATCGTCATGAATTACAATTTATGAGGCCAATTGGGCCTCTGGCGCCACTAGAGGCATTTCGTGTTTACCAAGAAGATTATCAAGCGCGATTAGAAGGAGCGCTTGTCGATACCTACCGCGTGGTTAGTCTCTACCTTGGTGATCAACAACATTCTCTATTTCAAGAATTTATCCGCTCCCACCCCTCTCAATCATTTGACCTCGGGGATTATGGTGGCGACTTACCAAATTTTTTATCTCATAAGAATTATGCCATTCTCTCCCAAATGGCCAAATTTGAATGGACCTTTTATCAAGTATTCAATGCTCCTGCCCCAAAAGGAATGACGGCCCAGCAATTATCTCAAGTAACGAACTTACCCAACCGACCTCTCTCTCTCTGGCCCTATGCCGTAATTTTCTATGGACACCCTCAGGTATTAAGGATCTGGGAATTAGCGCAAGAAGAGAAATTCATAGATTTACCCCATGATAATGAGCAAGAAAAACATCCTTATTTTTTTTATCAATCTCCCGATGGTGGTGTCCATATATTTGAAATGGTGCCAACCCAGGCCCAAATTTGGAATAACATCCTGGCGAATGGCACTTTAGAAGCGGCCCTCAGTGATTTAAACGATGACACTGATCCCAAATTAGTTCAAAGCTTTTGCGCCCTTATCTCACGCCACCAATTAATAAACCCCATGCACGTCGAGTCATAATTGCCATTTGCCAAACTGGTCGCCTTTTTAGGAGAATATTGCCAATATTTCGTGACTTCATAAGGAGATGATCATGTTGAAACCTTGGATTGGTGCGCTTGTTTTCCTAATTTTTCAAGGCCTACAGGCCAAAACTTTTGTTTATTGTTCCGAGGGTAGCCCCACGGCCTTTAATCCGCAGATTACGACAGATGGCACCTCAAATAATGCCTCTGCTCATACTGTTTATAATCGCTTAGTAGAATTCAAGTATGGCTCAACAGAGATTATCCCCTCTTTGGCCAAATCTTGGACAATCTCTAAAGATCGTAAGACCTATACCTTTACATTAAGAAAGGATGTCCCTTTTCACAAAACCAAATACTTCACGCCCTCACGTATGCTTAATGCTGACGACGTAATCTTTTCCTTTAATCGCCAGCGAGATAAAAACCACCCCTTTCATAAAATTGGCGGCGGCCGCTATGAGTATTTTGAGGGAATGGAAATGGGAACTCTTATTAGTGGTATTAAAAAAATTGATAACCACAAAATTGAAATTACTTTAACAAAACCAGAAGCTCCGTTTCTTGCCAATATGGCAATGAGTTTTATGAGCATCCTATCTAAAGAGTATGGTGATCAACTGCTAAAACTTGGGACGCCTGATAAAATTGACCATCGTCCGATTGGTACAGGTCCCTTTGCTTTCAAACGATATGTCAAAGATAATATGATTCGCTTTACCGCCTTTGATAAGTTTTTTGAAGGTGCTCCAAAGATTGATCAATTGGTTTTTTCAATTACCCCAGACCCGAGTGTTCGTTATCAAAAACTGAAAACTGGCGAATGCCATTTAATCATTGAACCAGCTCCGGCCGATCTAACGGCAATGAGAAAAAATCACAAATTAATTTTAATGGACGGCCCTGGTCTGAATGTTGGTTACCTGGCGATGAATACCCAAAAGAAGCCTTATGATAATAAATTAGTTCGTCAGGCGATTAATCATGCTCTGAATAAGAAGGCCTATATTGACGCTATCTATTTAGGAAATGCTATGGTGGCGAAGAATCCTCTTCCTCCAAGCCTTTGGTCCTATAATAAAAACATTAAGGATTATTCCTATAATCCTAAACTCGCCAAAGAGCTCTTAAAAAAGGCCGGTCACTCCAAGGGTTTTGAGACAGAAATTTGGACCTTACCTGTTACTAGACCGTATAACCCCAACGGGAAGAAAATGGGAGAAATGATGCAAGCGGACCTCGCCAAAGTAGGTATTAAAGCAAAACTTATTTCATACGATTGGTCTACTTACCTTAAAAAGGCCCGTGATGGAGAGCACCACCTCATTCAATTAGGATGGACTGGTGATAATGGTGATCCTGATAATTTTCTTAATGTACTCTTAGGTTGCTCAGGTGTTAAGGCCGGCTCAAATGTCGCTCGTTGGTGTCATTCCAAATTTAACGAACTTATCGTTAAGGCAAAAATGCTCACAAAACAAAAACAAAGGGCGGCCCTTTATGCCAAGGCCCAAAAGATCTTTAAAGACGAAGCTCCTTGGGCGCCTATCGCTCATTCAATTATTTACCGTGCCATGTCTGATAAAGTAAAGGGTTACCAAATCGATCCCCTTGGAGGTGATATTTTCCGCTATGTGGACTTAAAATAATGCTTTCCTATATTGCTAAAAAATTTGCAGAATTAATCCCCACTCTAGTGGGGATTTCCATTTTAAGCTTTATCCTAGTGCGCCTTGTTCCAGGTGATCCCGTGCTCTTATTGCTTGGTGAAAGAGGCGCAGATCCCAAAGTCTATACCCAAATGAAAAAAGACATGGGACTTGATCTCCCGCTGTGGCGACAATATGGGCGCTATATGGGCAAAGTTCTCAAGGGAGACCTAGGCACATCCATCGTCTCTAAACGCCCTGTCGCAGACGAGTTTTGGGACCGTTTCCCCGCGACTCTTGAACTTGGCCTTTTGGCCATGGTTTTTGCGATATGTATTGGCATCCCCTTAGGCGTTATTGCCGCCTTAAAACGCCAGACCATTTGGGATTATTTTCTTATGGGTATATCGATTACAGGTTACTCCATGCCCATTTTTTGGTGGGGCCTGCTGCTCATCCTTCTTTTTTCCGTCAATTTAGGACTAACTCCCGTCTCTGGCCGGTTGAGTGTTATGTTTGATGTGGAGCCTTGGACCGGCTTTCTCTTTATCGATACCTTAACACCTGAAGTTTTAAAAGAAGAAGGTCTTGCTCCCTTTTGGAGTGCCGTCAAACATATTATTCTTCCCTCTTTTGCCATGGGGACTATCCCTCTTGCCGTTATGGCAAGGATGACACGCTCTAGTTTATTAGAAATTTTAGGCGAGGACTTTATTCGAACAGCGAAGGCCAAAGGTCTACCAACGAGAATCATTCTTATCAACCATGCACTTCGCAATGCCCTGATCCCCATTATCACCACCGCTGGCCTTTTATTTGGCTCCATTATTACCGGAGCGATTCTTACTGAAACTATTTTTTCCTGGCCAGGAATTGGAAAATGGTTTGTGACCAGCATTCGCGCCATTGATTATCCCGTTATTCAGGGTGGGATTTTACTCATTACAACTTTTATTGTTCTAATAAATATCTTGGTCGATATTCTCTATGCCTGGGTTAATCCCCAAATGCGTAAGGAGCTGCAAAAATGAGCGCCCTTAAGCTTTACCTCAAATTACTCTTACCTCATCATGGGGCCCTCTTTGGCCTTATTATCATTTTAATATTTGCCTTAATGGCAATCTTTGCCCCGCTTTTGGCCCCACACGACCCTTACACCATCTACCCGGATTTTTTAAGAATAGCGCCAGGCCTGGCGACAACCAGTAAAGGCCTTTTCCTATTCGGTACAGATGATGTTGGACGCGACCTTCTCAGCCGCCTCATTTATGGTGCACGACTATCACTTCTCATCGGCATTTCCGTGGTCGCCTTCTCATCAATAATAGGAGGCGTTCTGGGGCTAGTTAGTGGTTATAAAGGCGGTTATTGGGATACGGTTATTATGCGCTTAATGGATATACTCATGGCATTTCCCAGTGTCCTTCTAGCAATCGTTATCGTCTCTATCCTAGGCCCTGGACTTCTCAATACGATTATAGCGGTTTCCATTGTCGCCATTCCCTCTTTCACCAGACTGATCCGTGCCCAGGCCATTGCTGAAAAAGAAAAACCTTATATTCACGCCGCTCTCACTTTTGGTGCAGGCCCCTGGCGTATTATGCTAAAGGAAATCCTCCCCAATTGCGGTGCTCCTCTCATTATTCAGGGAACCCTGGGGCTTTCAGATGCTATTTTAAATGCGGCGGCGTTGGGCTTTCTCGGTTTAGGAGCACAAGCACCACTTGCTGAATGGGGAACAATGCTGGCCGATGCCCGGGCCTATATTGAAAGTTCTCCCTCATTAGTGACCTTACCTGGAGTTTGTATTTTATTATTAGTTCTTGGACTCAACCTTCTTGGTGATGGGTTACGCGATATACTCGATCCAAAGGTAGGTCAAAAGCGATGATTCTTTCGGTAAAAAACCTCAATGTTTCCTTTCCCGCAGAAAATGGTCAATGCCTTAAGGCGATTTCCAATTTATCTTTTGAATTAAAAGAGGGTGAAACCTTGGGTATGGTGGGAGAATCAGGCTGTGGCAAAAGCTTAACCAACCTCTGTCTGATGGGTTTATGGCCGACACAGGCAATTATAGAATTCGATGAGCTGATCATCTTAGGAAAAAAAATCCCCCGTCCTGATCCTAAATTATGGCAAGATATTCGCGGCTCAAAAGTCAGTATGATTTTCCAGGACCCAATGAGTGCTCTTAACCCCACCATGCGCGTTCGCAAACAAATTTTTGAGGTGTTTCGCTTTCATCGCAATGATATTAACAAAGACCAGTATGAAGATGAGGCCATTCAATTATTAAATGATGTCGGTATTCCCGATCCACAAAAGCGCCTGGACGCCTATCCCTACGAATTGTCTGGCGGGATGGCCCAAAGAATTATGATTGCGATGGCCCTGGCATCAAAACCACAATTATTAATAGCCGATGAGCCAACGACGGCCCTGGACGTGACAATTCAAGACCAAATTCTCACGGTCTTACGCGAGCTCATTGAAAAGTATAGGATGGCCCTCATACTTGTCACTCATGACCTTGGTGTGGTTTTTCAAAATACAGAAAATATTCAAATTATGTATGCTGGGGAAATTATCGAACGAGGAAAAACCAAAGATGTTATTCATCACCCCTCTCACCCCTATACAGATGGACTTTTAAAGTCATTACCCGAATCACAAAAAAACCAGGCGAAACTTTATAGTATTCCCGGAGTGGTTCCAGATATTCATGATCGCCCTCCTTTTTGTCAATTTGCGCCCCGCTGCCCCAAGGCCCAGGATTTATGTGACAAAGAATTCCCGATTTGGCATAAGAATAATTTCTCCACGGCCTATTGCCACTTTCCCATGGATCAGGACAATAAATGATGACCGTTTTAAAAGTAGAGAATTTGGCAAAACACTACCCCATTAAAGGCTGGGGCAAAAAGCAACAATCCGTCACGGCCCTTAAGGATATCTCCTTTGAAATCAACGAAGGCGAAATAGTGGCCTTGGTTGGTGAATCAGGCTGTGGGAAGAGTACCTTGGCCAAAGTCCTGATGAAATTAACGCCTGCTACTTCTGGGCGCATAGAGCTTTTTTCTGAACACGATTATCAAGATGAAAAAACACCACGCTCAACAGATATTCAAATGGTTTTCCAAGACCCCTATTTCTCGCTCAACCCGCGTAAGAAGCTTTGGGAATTAATCGCCGACCCTCTTCTCATTCAAAAAAAGGCCAGCAAAGAAGATGCTAAAATACGCGCCCTTGAATTGATGGAGCGAGTAGGCTTGCGGACGAACATGGCCGACCGCTACCCCCATATGATCTCCGGAGGTCAACGCCAGCGAATTGGTATTGCCAGGGCCTTGATTCTTGAACCTAGAGTTCTCATCTGTGATGAGCCAATCTCCGCACTTGATGTCTCCATTCAGAGTCAAATCATTAACCTTCTCCTTGAGTTGCGGCAACAATTCTCCTTAACACTTTTATTCATTACTCATGATCTCACCGTTGTTCGCTATTTGGCCGAAAAAGTCATCGTCATGTATTTAGGAGAAATTGTGGAATGGGGTGATAAAGAGGCACTTTTTAATAACCCATCACACCCCTATACCAAGGCCTTATTAGAAGCTTCCCCTTCCATTTTTGGGCAAAAGAAACATTCCCCGTTGACCGGAGAGCTTCCTTCCCCCGTTAATCCCCCTAGCGGCTGTGCCTTCCATCCACGCTGCCCCATTGCCCAGGAGTCCTGCCGTCAAAAGAGACCCCTTCTCCGTGAAGGCGATGATAAACGCTTAATTCGTTGTGATTTAGTTTAGGCGGCCTTTTTATCTAATTGAATCTTGAGATTATTTTGAACTTCATCGATTAGCTTCTTAAGAGTTTGTTTAAACTCATGAAGAAGCTCAATGTCTTCACTGAACAAATCTTCAAATCGTAAATAACAATAATAACTCGACATTTGAGTTTGAGTAAAATGTTGAAATATTCCATTGCGCTGCCGCAATGTTTCAGTTTGAAAGCTTATAGTTAATGAGGGAGAGGTCTGGCTTAAAGAGTAATCTTGCATTCCATTTACTCCTAGGCAGCTGAGTAAACTCAAATCAATTTTAAATTGACCTATATCCTGCTCAAGAATTTTACTCATCATGTTTCGCCCATAGATACGCATTAAAAGGCCATTCTCATCAAATTGGACCAGATGAATTAATGAGTTTTGTGTGGCCGATAGGCCGACACAATATTCCATGGGGATTTCACAAAATAGGCGAAATCGGCGTAAAGGAATTTCTTCCGTTAAAATCCGGTGAAAAATAAATAGCGCAAAGATCTCTTTATCAAACCACTTAAGTGAAGGAATAGAAACAAATGGCCCCGCCTCTGTTTCAAAGGATACCAAATACTGCATTTTATTATTAAAAAAATGATCTCGCATTCGCTTATCAGAATATCCCATATACAAATCGTAAAGGCTGATTTTCACCGTTTGATGAGTGTGACTAACCCAGGCAGGGATATTTTTAAAACTCTCTAGTTTTTCCTCTAGGTTGTTAAGCTTATCTTGGTAATGTGTTTTGATGTGTTCTTTCTGCCACTTACAGGTTTGATCCCAACTGGCCCAATGAAAACGCAAGATTCCCATAGGGTCAATAGAAAAGTCTGATTGCAAAGAATCAGAAAAGAGATAGTCCCAGAACTCTTGTTCCTTGATCATTAATGATGAATGTGAATAGTCTAGTTTTTTGCTCATAAATTTTCAAACTATTAACACTTTACTCTTTTAGTGGGTAAAATCGAGTGTAATTTACCTCTCCTTCTTTACGGGTAATAATTTCTATAAGTTGAGTATTTTGTGCAATAATTCCACAAACTTTTCAGTTTATTTATTTTGGCCCAAATAATTGGCATATTTATTTGCCGGATAAATAAAAGAGTCAAAGACGGGTACAATATTAGAATTATGAGTCAAGCATTAGAAATAATTAAAAGAAGTCATTTAGGGTTTAAATTATCCCCTATTTCCCTTCGCGAACTCTTGTTTATTGAAATTTGCCCCACAGATATTTATGGTATTAAGATTGGTCAATTTCAGAAAATATTACGCAAGGGTGATCATATTAGGCCAGATGTATTACGCGCTTTAATCAAGCAGGGACAGGCCAATTTATATATCCTCGGAAAATACAAACATTCTCTTGTAAAAGGGGTCCAGCGCGAATTAATTCAAACCACTCGAAGCTTCTCCGTAGGTAACCCGCTAGAGAAAGTCAAAAAGCAAATGAACCTACTAACCATTCATTTGCAATATGTTTATAATGACCCCACTGATGACGAGCTTTTGCAATTGCATTATCAATGTGTCAAAAACCTTGCTTATTTTTTAATGAATAAAATGGATTTTCACGAATCTCTTTATCAAAACATAATTGGGCAACGCCATCATTATGTATTTGCCCAGCCATTAATCTCTTCTCTTTTTCTCTTGGGTATTCTCAAATACTCACGCCTGTTTGGAGATAAGGAAATTGAAACACTTTTTGTAACGAGCTATTTTAAAGATATTGGAATGAGCTCTATTCCCACCAAAAAATACGATTCTGACGAACTCTCAGAGCAGGACAAAATTAAATTATCACGTCATGCTGAGCATTCTGTTCAAATTCTTAAAGGTCGGCTCCCCATCTCTCCGGCCCAATTGCGAATGATTTCAGGCCATCATTCATGGAGTCTAATTGGTCAAGATATTGATCTTCCCCTCGAAGAGGAAGAAGATGATCAAATTCACGGACTCGAATCGACCTTAATCACCGCGATTGACGTCATCGCCGCCATGATTACTGAGCGCCCCTATCGCAAGGCCGACAGCTTATTTCAAGCACTTAGTAATGTCCGTATCTTTATGGCCGATCAATACCCGCAAGAGTTTAAGCTCACTGTTAATTACTTTCGCAACTTTTTTAATGAAAAATAAAAAATACTATTCGTCGTGATAAGAAATAGGATTGGCCAAAGTGCCCGGATAATAATTATCAATGAGTATCTTTAAAGCTCCAAAATTTATATAATCTGAAAAATACACCACCCCCTAGTTTTTAACTTCAGAAAGATGCTATAACCAAGAAACTTATCAATAACTCAATTTATTAATAGGAGATGGACATGGCACTGACGGAAAGACAAAAAAGAGAGAAAGAGTACTACGATCAGTACGCCACTTCCTTTGATCTCAACAACCAGATCGATTTCTCTCCTATAGACTCAGTCCTCCAAGGGCGAGAGTCTAGGCCCTGGAATAGTTACTGGGCCATTTACCAAAAGGCCATTGAATATTATCAAACAAGTCCAAATGATAACCCTACCCTTCTCGATTTTGGGACTGGTCCCGGGGATAATGCACTCCGCTTCCAAAGAATTGGTTACCAAATTCGTGGCTTTGATATTAGTGAAAACAATATTGAAGTGGCGCGCCAACTTTTTCTTAAACACGGTATTGAGCAGGCCGGCGAGTTTACAGTCTCTCAAGCAGAATCATTGCCCTACGCCGATGAATCGATTGATATTATTATTGGTGTTGATATCCTCCACCACGTTGATATTTCGGCCTCGATTCAAGAATGTAAAAGAATTCTTAAAAGAGGTGGCCAGGCGATCTTCCGCGAGCCTATTGAGGTTAGCTTCTGGGATAAAATTCGCAATATGAAATTGGTGACCACATTTTTCCCCAACCAGGTCAGTTTTGAGAACCATATTACTGAAGATGAGCGAAAGTTAAATGTCCATGACTTAAAGGTTATCTCCGAGCATTTTCCCAACATTACAATCGAGCGTTTTGTGCTTTTTAGCCGCTTTGATAAACTCTTTCGCAAAAATAACGACCCTTCACCATCATTTCTCGAAAAGCTTGATTATTATTTAATGAAAGTCTTTCCGGGTTTTAAAAACTTAGGTGGCGGGGCCATTATTATCTTAAAAAAATAACTTCTTGTGATTCAAGGAAAATAAAGGACTCCCCCAATTGCGTTGAGGGAGCTTTGTCCTAGGCCTTCTTTGGACCTAGATTCCAATTATCTTTAAGAGTCATAATTCGATTAAATACCTTTTTCGATTCTGTGGAGTCTTGATCAACAATAAAATACCCTTGTCTTTCAAATTGGTAGCGAGTTCCGATAGCGGCATCTTTAATCGCTGGCTCAACAAAAGATTTTTCAACCACTAAAGATTTGGGGTTTAAGAAATCAGTAAAATCCTTTTCCTTATCGGAACGAGGATTAGGCACGATAAAAAGTCGATCATAGAGGCGGTTTTCAATTTCCAGACCTTCGCTCGCAGAAACCCAATTGATAATTCCCTTCACCTTAGGAAAGCCCTCTGGTTTCACCCCTGCAAAGGTCTCAGGGAAATAAGTACAATGAAGCTCTTTCACTTCACCCTTATCGTTTTTAATCACCTCATCACATTTTAAAACATAGGCATATTTCAAACGCACATAACCTTCAGGTTTTAATCTGAAAAATTTCTTAGGTGCCTCCTCCATGAAATCTGATTTTTCAATATAGATCTCCTTGGTCATAGGCACCATGCGTTTGCCAAATGATTCGTCATGAGGGTGAAAAGGCGCTTCAATTTCTTGTATACCTTGATCCCAATTGGTAATGACAACTTTAAGCGGTTCAACCACCCCAAAAACACGTGGACAAATGGGACCTAAGTCATCTCTGACGATACCTTCAAAAGTTTCAATGGCAATGGTTGAATCTTTTTTGGTAACACCGATTTGGTCAGCAAATTTTCTGATAGATTCAGGTCGAATGCCGCGTCTTCGCAGGCCTTTGATCGTTGGCAAACGGGGGTCATCCCAACCAACAGCAAGACCGTCCTCTACCATCTTTCTCAAAAATCTTTTAGAAAGGACGGTGTATTCCAGGTTTAATTGTGAAAATTCAATTTGTTGTGGACGACAAGACGTTTGTAGAGTTTCTAAAACCCATTCATAAAAGCGCCTATTATCTTGAAATTCTAAGGTGCAGATTGAATGGGTGATCCCTTCAATCATATCCTCTAGGCAATGAGCATAATCGTACATAGGATAAATATTCCATTTATCCCCAGTCACAGGATGGGATTTTTTAAGAATACGATAGATCACCGGATCTCTCATGATAAAAAATGGTGAGGCCATATCAATTTTCGCTCGCAGGGTCATTTTCCCTTCATCAATTTCTCCATTTTTCATTTTTTCAAATAAGGCCAAATTTTCTTCAACGCTTCTGTCTCTATAAGGAGAATTTTTACCAGGTTCAGTTAATGATCCGCGGAACTCGCGCATTTGATCACCGTTCAATTCACAAATATAGGCCTTGCCCAATTTGATAAGCTGACAGGCATAATCATACATTTGGTCAAAATAATGAGAGGCGTGAAAAAGGTTTTCACCCCAATCAGCGCCTAACCATTTGACGTCTTCTTTAATTGCATCGATAAATTCTTGTTCTTCTTTAACTGGATTGGTGTCATCAAATCGTAAATGAAATTTGGCCTCCTGTCCTTTCGCAGCATAATCTGCGGCCAGGCCATAATTGAGACAAATCGACTTGGCATGACCAATATGAAGGTAGCCATTTGGTTCTGGAGGGAAGCGGGTGACAACCTTATTTCCATTTTTCCCAGATTTAAGATCTTCATCAATTTTTTTAGTTATAAAATTTACTTTTTCATTATTTTCTAATTCTTCAGACATATAAAACCCCAAAATGGCATTAAATTTACAAAGTAGTATAGCTCACATGACTCCCTTTAGCATGTCATTTCTAAGCATAAGCAATGTGTCATAAGCAAAAAAAAAGGGCCTTTTAAGGCCCCCTTTTTATCCACTAATAAGGCAGGCAACCCCGATAAAGAGGAAAGCCCAGGTCGGTGGAAAATTCATTATCACCGCGAGTAATTTGTTTCTCGGCCCGATTCATAAAAACGTTGCGTTCATCAGCGACGTAGAAAGGCGCTTGATAACCATCCAAAATGAGAGGACCAATTCCTTTTGTCACATCAAAGTTATTCCAATCGGTACAAAGTACGGCGTCCGCCATTTGCAAAGAGACGTTCAAAGAGCTCTTTGGGTTTCCCAAATTATAGAAAAGACTCCAATCACTATCTTGGTCATCTGGCTTTCCCGCATTATTGGTTTGGGCGTTAAGATCATCCCAAAATGCCCCCTCTAAATTAACCAATTTCTTAAACGCGCCTTGAGCAAATAAAGACTCTCCATCTCGACGAGTGACATAAACCACCTGAGAACAGCCTAGTGCTTTAAGCACTGGCACCGGGTGTAAGTCAGACCAACCTCCTGCCGATAATAATTCAGGATGGCCTGCAATGGGAGTGAGTCGTGAAAGACCAGGTTCAGCAGGAGAAGTTAAAAGAACATTTTCCCATTGAGTATTCCCCAGAGGGAAAAACTTAAGAGACTTTTTATCAGCGCTTAGGTCTACCGCATTCCCGTGACCGTCGAGCAGCCCCTCAGAACTCCTAAGTTCATTTTTAATTTTCTTAAGGTCTTTGTTTTGTCCCCAATAGCCAAAATGAAGTTGATCATAGGAAAAAACAAGTTCAGGTAAATCGTTTGAACTTATCGCTTGATCATATGCTTTTTTCAATTGCTCATAACGAGAAACGGCATCCCCTGATAAAACAGCAGTCGTCGGGAGAACTTTTAGGCCTTCCCCAATATTATCATTCAGACGACTTTTAAATGTTTTATTGTTGATTTTTTGATTATAAACCTGAAGCCCCTTAATAAAGAGCATGCGACAGGAAGGATCCTTTTGATTGAGCTCTTGCCAAGTAAGGCCCTTGGCCTTTGGCGCACAAGTAGTAAGGAAAGTCGCTAAATTGTTCTTGTCCTCTTGATCGTAAGCTCGCCCAGCATAATAATTTGCCATTTGACCAACTTGCGCCGCTAGACCTTTAAAGGAACCAAGACCGTGGCGAATAAAGAGGTGACCGTCTTCTTTGGCATTGAATTTTCCAAAAAACTGGATCGCATTTTTAATTTCACTAAAACGGAAGTTGATTTGTTTTTGTAATCTTTGGGACTCCGCCAAATTAGAATTAAGCATCAAGGCATCGGCCATCTTTTGTGTTCCGGCGGCATAGGCAATCAGCTCCGGGTTAATCAAACCTTTAAAGCGACTTGACTCAGCAATGGCCGCCAATTCTTTATGATAACGGGCAGTATAATGTAGCAGTTCCACTTTGATTGCGGCCATATTTTGAGGCGTGATCTTGGCCGGTTTATCGCTCCCAAAAGTTATCATCCATTTTTGTAAGGCCTGTTTTAATTCCTGATCACCAGAGATGGCCATAATCGCCTGCGCATCAGGAAGAGCTGCCCAATACTCTAGATGACCCTCTAATGATTTTAACAAGAGAGAAAGATACGATGTTTTCTTAATCGTATTATTTTTAATGAGGGGATTCATCACCATACTATCCATTAAAAACATGCTGAGGCTAGCAGAGCTCCCCCCCGCCAGCGCTTGGGGTGTACCATAGGTTTCAACCATTCTTGCCAAAGCACCCCAATGGGCGGTTATCAATTCTCCATTACCGCGAATTGCCGCACAATAATTATTTTGAGGCCTTTTACTCGCCGCACGAACTGAAGAAAAGAGCAAACTAAGCCCAATAAAGAATGTTTTTACAAATATCATTAAGTCCTTTCCTTATTAATCATTTACATAATTTAAACTATTTAACAGAAAAAAAGGCCCAAGAGTGGTACTATGAAATGAATACAGAATGACGGAGTGAAACGCTCTAACTTATAGAAATTATTTATTTTTTTCCTTTCCAATCCATACAAATTTTCTCACAATTAAATATGCGTGGCGATGCGCTATTTCATATCGGCCTAAATATTCTAAGGAGGGAATTCATGGCACAACAAGAAGTCAGCCCAGTTACTGGGATCATTGAAGAAGACATGGTTTTTGTAGATTTTGGTGAGCATGAGGGCAAATCAATTTTAGAAGTTGCCGATACTCTCCCAGATTTTTACCATTATCTGATTGACCAAAAAAACGGAAATAATTGTATGATCCGGCGAACAAAGGATAAATGCTTTCGCCTCTATGTACCTCAAGCAGGCTTCTAATCAAATTCTCTAAGTTTTAGGCCTTCCTATTGGGGAGGCCTAAACTTAAGTATTTGAAATAACGATAATCAAAACGATGTAAATCTCAATTTCTCATTTCTAAGACCTATCAAATATGTTACCCCTACCCCATGACAAAAATAATCGAAAAGCGCCCCTCGTGGCTAAAAGTTAGAGTCCCCTCCAGTCCAAGTTATTTCGAAATTAACGATATGCTTAAGGATTTAAAATTAGTCACAGTATGCCAAGAGGCACGCTGTCCTAATATGGAAGAATGTTGGGGTGGAGGTACAGCGACCTTCATGTTAATGGGCGATACTTGTACTCGTGCCTGTCGTTTCTGCGCTGTTAAAACAGGTAACCCTAAAGGTGTTCTCGATACTGAAGAGCCTTTTAAAGTTGGGCACGCCATCGCTAAAATGAAATTAGATTATGTGGTGCTCACCAGCGTAGACCGTGATGATCTCGACGACCTCGGCGCAGATCATTTTGCTCAAACCATCAAAACCATCAAAGACAATAACCCCAAAATGATCGTTGAGGTTCTGACGCCCGACTTTAACGCCAGGCCTGAACTTATCCAAAAAATCATTGATGCGGGACCAGAAGTTTTCGCTCATAATGTTGAAACAGTAGAACGGCTCACTCCCACTGTACGCGACCGCCGCTCTATGTACCGCCAATCTTTGGAAACTCTCCGCTTGGCCAAAGAGATCAAAAACACTCAATACACTAAGACATCAATTATGCTGGGACTCGGTGAAAAAGATGACGAAGTCATCCAAACCCTCAAAGACCTAAGAGAAGTTGGTTGCGATGTCGTCACCTTCGGGCAATATCTGGCCCCCACCAATCGCCATAAAAAGTATTTACCTATTGTTGAATACGCTCACCCAGATAAATTTGCGATGTTTAAAAAGATTGCCGATGACATGGGCTTTCTCTATGTCGCCTCAGGACCTCTCGTTCGCAGCTCCTATAAGGCCGGTGAATTTTTTATCAAAGGTGTCATCGAAGAAAGAGAGGCGCAGAACAAAACACATAAGCCCTCCCCTTTTCCCACAATGGATGAAATTGTCAGTGAAAATAATTAATCTTGGACTCATTTCTTATCAGAAGGCCTGGGACTTTCAAAAGGCCCAAGTCCAAAAGGTTCTAGAGTTTGGAGCAAAGGAAGAATGTATTATTCTTTGCCACCACAATCCTGTCGTGACTCTAGGGAAAAAAAGTCTGCCCAGCGATCTCTGTGGTTGGGACGGTGAAACAATTTCTATCGAGCGCGGTGGTAAAGTCACTTATCATGGACCTGGACAATGCATCGCCTATCCCATTCTCACCCTTAGTGAACGAAATAAGGATATTGGGCTATTTTTAGAGAACTTAGAAAGTGCTCTGATTGCAACCCTAGAGAGCTATGGCCTCAGCCCCACAGGCAATCCTTTTCGTGGAGACCCTTCCCTGACTGGAGTTTGGGTGGGCGGAAAAAAAATGGCATCTATCGGAGTCGCTATCAAACGATGGGTCACCTATCACGGTCTGGCCGTCAATCTTTTCCCTGACCCGCAGGCCTTCCAAGGAATTAACCCTTGCGGCATGGGGCAAGACATCATGACTCATCTTACCGCCCAATGCTCTGACAAAGTTGACCGAAACGTTTTCGAGATGCGTTTTGGGAAAGAATTAATCTCTCGTTTTTCTCTTTAAAACCCGTGCCCATTTACAAAGTCCTGTAAAATCCGAGACAATAGCAGCTGGAGGTTTTACATGCAGATTTATAATTATATCCATCAAGGTGGACCTATTATGTTTATCCTTTTGGGTCTCAATATCATAGGCATTGCCATTATGATTTCCAAGTTCGTCATCTTTAATAAAGAGCTCAAGGGCTCCTATCAAACAGCAAAAGAACTTGCTGGCCCTTTAAAAGAAGTCTCCACAAATAAAGACACTAACGCCATGATCGAAATGAGTAAACAAACCGTGGCCAGTCATATTAGTAAAGTTGAAAAAGGCCTTAATACCGTTAAAATCATCGCCGCCATTTCTCCACTGATGGGATTATTAGGAACGGTTATCGGCGTTCTCGTCGCCTTTCGGGTAATGTCCCAAACAGGCCTTAATGACCCAAGCCATTTTGCTCAAGGCATCTCTATGGCGCTTATCACCACCGTTGGTGGTATGATCGTGGCGATCCCCCACTTTGTTGGCCATAACTACCTTCTTGGAATGGTGGATCAATTAGAAATTTCCCTTGAAAAAGAAATCATCGGTCAGGTTGTCTAATGAAAAAACGATCCCGAGAGGCCAGCTTTCCAGATATTACACCTCTTATTGATGTGGTTTTTCTTCTTCTTATCTTTTTCATGGTGTCCACCGTATTTAAAAAAGATGAAATGGCACTCTTGCTCAATCTACCAAAGGCCGCCAATGGTGCCGGTAAAGAAGTAAGCAAAAAAACCTGGATCGTTGAACTTAATGAAGGGGGCCTCGCCATCAATGGCAAGAAAAAACCTTTTGAAGCAGCTGAAGGCGAATTTATGGCCCTCAGTGATAAAAAGACACCGATTGACCTGAGAGTCGATAAAGCTGTCCGCTACGAGAAATTAGTCCAATTATTAGACCTTCTTAAAAAATTAGAATTAACAAATATTAGCTTAATTACTGAGAAATAAGGTCCTGATAGACATTCATCAAATTCTGAGAAGTTTTTTTCCAGTGAAACCTCTCAACATATTGGCGCCCTCTCTCTCCTAGCGCATGTCTTTCTTTTTCATCAGATAGAGCAAAGTCCATCGCCTCTGTAATTGTCTCAAGGTTATGAGGGTCAGTATAGAGGCAGCCATCACCGCCAGCTTCTGGAAAACACCCCCCCTGGCTGGTAATCACCGGTGTGCGACAGAATAAAGATTCAATAATGGGGATACCAAAACCTTCAAAAAAAGAAGGGAAAACAAAAATTTCAGCTCCATGGTAGAAGCTTGGTAATTCACTCATAAGAACACGATCAAAAATATGACAACGCTCATGTAAACCTTGATGAAGGATTTCCTTTTTTAATTCCTCTTTATAAGCGTTACCTTGACCAATAAAAACTAATTGGTGGCGCGGAAACTTATCTTTAATGCGAGCAAACGCCTTAACGATTGAGCGAGCATTTTTTCTCGGTTCAATGGCGCCGACATATAAAAGATAGGGACGATGCTCGAGGTTATATTTTTTCATCACCTCATTTTGTAATTCGACCGGCGGCGCTTTATAAAAAGAGGGATCACATGATTGGTAAACAAGCGAGATTTTATCTTCTGGCACTCGGAAAAATTCAATCAGATCTTGAGTCGTTTGCTGACAAATAGAAATCACTCGATCGGCGGCCTTGACGCTATAGCGAAATTTATAGTCATAGACCTTGCGATCGACCAAGGGAAAAAACTCGGGAAAGCGCAAATAAATAAGATCGTGAATCGTCACTACTTTTTTGCAGTCGAGGTTTCTTATCTTTGGCGGCAATTCATGGGATAGGCCATGATAAATATCGAGGTGGTATTCATTCAATACGTTACTCAAGGCAAGACTACGCCATGAAGAAGAAAATTTGCGCCCCAACCAATTTTGAGGTTCTATAATTTTAAAATCAGGGAGACCGCTGGACCAAGACTTCGCCCAACCTTTTACTATAGGAGGGGTGAAAAGGTAATACTCTTCCTCAGGAAAGTATAAACCCAAACTTTCTAATAAAGTTCGACTATAATTTCCCAGTCCACGCTGGTTATGAAAGGCCCGTTTGGCATCAAATCCTATCCGCATGACCTCAAGAGTAGGCCTTTCTTTCCCCTTTTTCAAATTAAGGCGAAATTAGACTCGCATCGCCAAAAGAATTTCTCTTGAGTTTAACCGCGCGAGGGAATATAAAGTCGTTGATTAGGGCGAATATTGCCATTTTTTAAACGGTTTTGACGCAAAAGGGCCTTAAGAGTCACTCCAAAACGGCGAGCTATTCTAGCAAGACTATCCCCTTTACGAACGCGATAGACAAGACGGCCAGCACTCTTGAGTTTTAGAACTTGACCCACATAAATTTGGTTATTGATGCCATTGAGAGTTTTTAACCGCGATACGGGAATATTAAACCGTCTTGAGATCCGAAAGAGGTTATCCCCCTTACTGACTTTATAACGATTACGGATTTTACGTTTTGCCCGAACATATGCCGGTGCTCTTTTAGTCCCACGCGAGTTACGAAGATTACTTCCCCAGTTATTCAGGGCCATCTCGTTTACATGAGAAGGTAGCGCCACATTAATATTTGCCGAACGCAAACGGCGTGGCCGGCGAATTAAATCAGGGTTTAGAAGGTCAAATATCCGGCGTGGAACTCTTAAGCGTTTGAGCATCTCCGATAAATTCAAAGGACCTCGCAAATTAACGAGTTTCGACTGAGCAAAAAGATCTTTTTTATCCAAATCAATTTTAGGTCTTATTTTTTTGGCCAATTCGATGGCAACTTCAACTTTAGGAACATATAAAATCGTTTCCTTTGGTATGAGCTTCCTTCTCGCTAATTCTTTATAATCGCGAGTATTCCCCTTACGAATAGCATTGATAATACGGTATTCACCCGCATTATACGCACAAAGTGCTAAATCCCACCGGCCAAAGATATTATAAAGATCTTTAAAATAACTGGCAGCTGCTTCAGTTGATTTATAAATATTAAGACGCTCATCCTGATGTGAATTAACTTTAAGTCCATAGCGCGTAGCAGTTCCTTTAATAAACTGCCAAGGGCCAACAGCATTGGCGGTACTTTTTGCGTTAATCCTATAGCCCGACTCAATAACTCCCACAAAAAACAATTCTTTAGGAAGTCCATGCTTTATAAAAATGGATTCTATAATTTCACGGTAATTTTCACCGCGAGTCAAATAACGTTCAAAAAGTGGTCTCCGCTTCTTGTAAAAATACTCCTTCCAAAACTTATAATCCTTTGGGAGAGAGCGAAGGTTTAACCCGCCATTTTTTTTAGAGAGACTTTTCTTTGAGTATTTTTTTCTTTTAGCAATAATGGAACGCTTTCTTAAGGGTGCGGAGGACTTCCGACTGACGCCTCTTTGAGTTAAATATCTTCGACGACTTTTCTGTTTTTTCAGTTTTTTAAAACGTTTCGATATTTTTTTGGTGTATGCCGTTTTTGATTTCACCTTTGCGATAGAACGAGAAGTCTTGCGAAGACTAAGATTCTTTTTACTTTGAATATGAGAGCAAGACAATAGGATGAATGGTAAGCAAAATTGGGCCAGTTTACGCAAAGATTCCCCCAAGGAATTAGTTTTTAACTTAGTTAAATGATAAGACGAGTGGGCCTGTGAGTAACGGGGGAAAAAATGGAGCTATTCTATTGCCATTGAGAAGAGTAAATCCGACCATTCTCCTCATAAACATAACGAAAAGGATCTCCTTTAATCAATAAAAAGCCATCAAGATCAAAAAAGTCGCCTAGCCCACTTAATTGCATGGCCGAGTTTATCCCTAAAGAGCTTTCAACCATGCAGCCAATCATCACTAATAATCCCATCTCTTTGGCATCTTTGATTTGTTTAATCGCATTAAAATAACCACCGGACTTCATCAATTTAATATTTACACCGTCAAAGCGCTCTTTATAAAATTGATGTACTCGACCAGAGGTAATTGATTCATCCCCTATGAGAATAAAGGGACATTTCGATTTTAAATATTTCTGCTCCTCATGCAAATCAGCATGAAGGGGTTGTTCTAAAAACTCAATCGGTTGGTCTTCAATTATTTCACATAGTTTTAACACGGCATCCGGATCACGAAAGGCCTCATTAGCATCAATACGGATCTTACCGGCAAAATGCTGCCGGCATTCAAAAAGCATATCAAAGGCATTATCTTGATTAACCTTAATTTTAAGACTTTTAAAGCGGTTAATTTGATGATCTTCAATAAAAGAACCTATTTTGCCAATATCCATAATAGGAATAGAAAAAGAAGTATTCACACTTTGTCCCTTAGGAACATTGAGAATCTCGTAAGGCGACATCTGCGACATATTACTTAAATAGTGAACAAATGCCGACTCAATACCAAAACGCAATGACTGGGGTAAGTCTAAGCGGTCTAGTAACGCTATGAGATGCCCCACTTGGGTCACTTCTTGCTGACATTCCTCTAAGAAGCGGCTAAAGCCCTCTTCAATAAGTTCCGCACTTTCACCATAGCGAATATTAAAAGCAATCTCACCTAGACCCTCAACTTCATCATCTTTAATTTTGACAATAAAATTAGTTTTTACCTGACTTGAGTTACGGGAAATCGTCCAATCAAACTTAAGATCTAATATTAATTTTTCTAATGACCATTGCTGCATTTAAGGCCCTCTTTTTTCAAAGCTTCTTTAATAATACAATAAATTAAAATACGGTAAAACTATGATTTTAGAGAAATTATTGCCATACACTCAGACTTTACTTTCAACTTTAGGAATTCTACTCCTATTGGCAATCATATTTCCAATTATTGCACGCCATTTCGCTGAAAAACTCAATTTAGTCCCTAAGAGAAAAGATCATAATATTGATGAAATGATTCGCCGGCAAGAACAAATCATGCGCCAATCTCAGGGTCTAAGTGGCCAAAGTACGAACACAACAAACCTTTCACAACAACAAAAAGACTTACTTCAAGAGTTGCAATGGGGTGCCGGCCGAACTCACAATTTAGTTATCCAAACTTTAAAGGTCGATCATCTGGAAATTGATGCGCAAAAATTAAACTCCCTGCTCACTCTTTTAGTACAGGCGAAAATAGTACCGGAGAAAGAAGAAGAATACCCCTCCTTCTTTTCTCTCTGTTGCCTAATCTCTCACCCTCACCGACCAATTGTCTTGCAATCTGATTTTGACCAAAAGCATTTGACCAAACCTTTTTTAGGAAAAGAGTTTGGATTTAAGGGGGAAGGCCTCGAAAAGGATTGCCGCAAAGGTCTCCAATTATGGGCGCAAAAAAAAATCACGACTAAAATGCTCATCACCAAGCTTAAAGAGGTTAATTTAAAGAAAAAAATTACCTCTTCCTATCCTGCTCCTCAAGGTAAAAAGGATATTGCTTGGGCCCTCAAAGTCTTTCAATTACCCCACGACTATAGTGAAAAGGATCTCAAAAGATCCTATAAAGCTTTGGTTAAAGAAAGGCACCCCGACAGAAGGACCGCCCTTAATATTGATAAAAAATACGAAAAAATAATGTCGGCCAATTTTCAATATATTCAACAGGCCCATGATATTTTAATCGACAATTTGAAAAAGGCAGATTTATGACACAGAAAGAAATTGAAACAACAATCTATAAGGGACTTGTTCGCATTATTTCAGAGACCAATGGCCTGGCCTTAATCGACACACTTGAGCTTTTATTACACGACCCATTAATTGAAAGTTCCTCTATCCTTAAATCTGAATGCCAAGACTTTTATAGCAGCTTGGCCGAATTTCACGCTGATAAAATTGAGATACAAGAGCTATTAGACCATCCTGTATCCCGTGCTTTTTTTCGATTTTTTAAGAAATTCCCTCTTCCCTATTATGAGGAACATATCCATTTAACTGGCTCTCTCGATGCTGAATTTCTATTTCCTCGGATTCAACAATTATTAGAGGGGCCTAATAAAGATATTTATGAGGAGAGAATTAAAAGAGTTTATGGAGAGGATGCTCTTCCCATAAAAAACCTTAGAGATATCGATAATTTAATCCGACTCAAAGATGGTGAGCAATTTAAAACCTATTTAAAAATCCTCTATTTGGCCAAATTAGTCCTGACAGATAAAAAAGCGCATGAGGATGCCGCTTTCCATATGGCAAGCACTCTTTATCATGAATATAACGTTGGGAGTATTCGCCTTAAATTTACCCTCAATCGATCCACGAGTAATCCCGAAGAACAAATTCCGGGTGTTAATGATATTAGCTCTGAAGATGTCGTCCTTGGACTTTATGATGGTTTTATGAAGTTTAAAAAAGAATACCCAGGATTTAATTTCATTCTTTCTCCGAGTTTTCGCAAAGAGGGTGATTTTTTTGATAATAAAAGATTTCCCTCTAAGGCGGCCCATTTTAATGCTCAGGTCGAAGAACTTCTAGGGCTTCTCAATAAACATACTTTTTTAAAAGAGTACGTTCTTGAAGTCGATACCGTTGGTGATGAAAAGGATCTCCATAGAAAGGCCCATTTTGTTGAAATGAAGTGGGGCTTACGGCGCCTTCATTAT
>JBFGZE010000008.1:0-73881 GCA_041586955.1 Bacteriovoracaceae bacterium | reverse complement strand
GCAAGATGAATCTAAGTACAATGACGAAATCTTTTCTTTTGTTTATGACACAGGAAAAGAGAATTAATCTTTTCCCAATGGTCTATAAAGAAGTTATAGTCATGGATGATCATAAAAAAGGTTTTTTAAGAGGTACTATTGAGGGCGCATCAGATAATGTTGATGAAGCTTTCCAAAAAACAATTACCACTTACCTTAAAGAAAAATTAGGTATCGAACCCAATTTTAATTTTAAAAAAAATAATAACTTAACTGCTGGTTATAGAGTGACGGTTGAAGATCTCCAATTGGATGCGTCTCTTGATAATCAATTAAATAAATTTAAAGAAGAAATTCTAAATAACTAATCATCGAGGTTTATGATGGCTGTGAATCCAGAAGAAATTACGAGCATCATTAAAGAGAGAATTGCTAATTTCGAAACAAGACTTCAAGTAGATGAAGTCGGAACTGTACTAACTGTTGGTGACGGCGTTGCCAGAGTTTTTGGTCTTAAAAATGTTATGTCCGGAGAACTTGTTGAATTTGAAACAGGGACGAAGGGAATGGTTCTAAACTTAGAATCAAATAACGTAGGTGTTGCCATCTTAGGTGATGATAATGAGATCAAGGAAGGGTCAACTGTTAAAAGAACTGAGTCTATTGTCGAAGTTCCAGTAGGTGACGCCCTTTTAGGAAGAGTCGTTAATGCTCTTGGTGAGCCTATCGACGGTCAGGGTGACTTTGCAGGCGCCCAAAAGCGTCGGGTAGAAGTTAAGGCCCCTGGCATTATCGGTCGTAAGTCGGTTCATGAGCCGCTTCAGACTGGTATCAAAGCGATTGACTCCATGATTCCAATTGGGCGTGGCCAAAGGGAATTAATTATTGGAGATAGAAAAACAGGTAAAACTGCAATTGCTATCGACACAATTATCAATCAAAAAGGTAAAGACGTTGTTTGTATTTACGTAGCGATTGGCCAAAAGCAATCGACAGTACGTCAAGTTCATCAGAAGTTAAGAGAAGCTGGTGCCTTAGATTATACAATTATTGTTTCTGCGACTGCCTCTAATACAGCGACACTTCAATTTTTGGCACCATATACTGGTTGTACAATGGGTGAGTATTACAGAGATTCTGGAAAGCACGCTCTTATCGTATATGATGACTTAACTAAGCAAGCACAAGCTTATAGACAAATGTCACTATTATTAAGAAGACCTCCAGGGCGTGAAGCTTTCCCTGGTGATGTATTTTATTTACACTCAAGACTCCTTGAGCGTGCGGCTAAAATGTCAGATGAAATGGGAGCAGGTTCTCTAACAGCTCTTCCTGTTGTTGAAACACAAGAGGGTGACGTTGCTGCTTATATTCCAACTAACGTAATTTCGATTACAGATGGTCAGATCTTCCTTGAAGGTGACCTATTTAATTCTGGTATTCGTCCTGCTGTAAACGTTGGTATTTCAGTATCAAGAGTTGGTGGTTCTGCCCAAATTAAGGCCATGAAAAAGGTGGCTGGTACTCTTCGTCTTGACCTGGCCCAGTATCGAGAGCTTCAAGCTTTTGCCGCCTTCGGTTCAGACTTAGATGAAGCGACACAAAAGCAATTAGCTCGTGGTCAAAGATTAGTTGAACTACTAAAGCAAGGTCAGTATTCGCCTCTCGAGGTTATTGACCAAGTCCTTGGTATTTATGCTGCGACTAAAGGCTATTTTGATGCTGTTCCAGTAGAAAAAATTAGAGAGACTGAAGCGGAGTTGGTTGAGCATTTTAAAGCTCAGCATGCTGAATTGCTTGAGTCAATAACAGCGGCCGGCGAAATCTCAAAAGATAATAATGGGAAAGTCGTGGACGTTATTACGACCTTTATTGCAAACAAAGGTTTCTAATTTTTAATTTGGAATAATTATGGCTAACATTAAAGAGCTAAAGAAAAAAATTAAAAGTACCAAAAGTACTTTGAAAATTACTTCAGCAATGAAATTAGTTTCTGCAGCAAAGATGGCCCGGGCGCAAGATGCAATTCAAAACTCGCGTCCTTATGCCAATGAATTAGAAAATACGATCAAAACGGTTGCCGCTTTGATTCAAGATTATAAACATCCCTATCTTGAATTAAGCGATAATAAGCAATCTGTTATGCTGGTCATTTCTTCTGATAAGGGTCTTTGCGGTGGTTACAACTCTCAAATAGCGAAAAAAGTACGCCGGTTCATCGACGAAAGTGATGAAGATATAAAAGTGTTCTTTATCGGGAAAAAAGCGAGAGACTTGATTGCTGCTAACGTTAATACAGATAAAACATTTACTTTTAATAAAAATGAGCCAGCTTTTCATGAAGTTCAAAGTATCGCGACCGAACTTTCTGATTTATTTAAGGTTGGTGAAGTTGGAAAAGTATATGTGGCCTATAACGTTTTCAATTCAGCAATTAGCTTTACCCCAACGGTAAAGCAAGCATTACCTGTTAGTTTAGATCAAAAGGAAACGGAAGAATTACAAGAAAAGTTTCCATTTGATTTTAAGTATTCACCAAATCCTAGCGTAATTTTGGATACACTTATTCCTGAATCTTACGTTGCTACTGTATACACTTGTATCCTTGATGCATTGGCCGCAGAGCACGGGGCGCGTATGGCCGCGATGGATAGTGCTGTAGGTAATTGTAAAGAAGCGATTAGAACATTAACAATTAAAATGAATAAATTGAGACAGGCAGCGATTACTACTGAGCTTATCGAAGTAGTATCGGGTGCTGAGTCTCTGAACGGTTAAGGAGCTGGAAATGGCTGATAATAATACAGGTTACATTCGTCAAGTTATGGGACCCGTTGTGGATGTTGAGTTCCCCAATGGTAACCTTCCAAAAATTTACAATGCATTAACGGTTACGAATAAAGTAATTTCTGAAGAAAAAAATAATCTTGTTTTAGAGGTTGCTCAGCACCTTGGTGATAATATGGTAAGAACAATTGCCATGGATGCTACCGAAGGTCTCGCTCGTGATATCGAAGCGGTGGACACTGGTCGTCCAATTCAAGCACCTGTTGGTCGTGAATGTCTCGGTCGTATTGTTAATGTTGTTGGAGCTCCTATCGATGAAGTTGGTCCGGTAAACGCTGAAAAGACTTACGATATCCACCGTCAACCTCCAACTTTTGAGAATCAATCAACTAAGCTTGAGCCTTTTTATACAGGGATTAAAGTTATCGACCTTCTCGCTCCTTACTTGAAAGGTGGAAAGATTGGTCTCTTCGGTGGTGCCGGTGTTGGTAAAACAGTTCTTATCATGGAATTGATTAACAATATTGCGACTCACCATGGTGGCTATTCTGTCTTTGCTGGTGTTGGTGAAAGAACTCGTGAAGGTAATGATCTTTACCACGAAATGAAAGACTCCGGAGTTATTAATAAGACCGCCCTTGTATATGGTCAAATGAATGAGCCACCCGGTGCACGTGCCCGTGTGGCCTTGACAGGTTTATCAATCGCTGAATATTTCCGTGATGAAGAAAAGCAAGATGTTCTTTTCTTTGTTGATAATATTTTCCGTTTTACTCAGGCAGGTTCAGAAGTTTCTGCCCTTCTTGGCCGTATTCCTTCTGCTGTTGGTTATCAGCCAACTCTTGGTACGGAAATGGGTGCTATGCAAGAGCGTATTACCTCAACTAAAGATGGATCTATTACATCGATTCAAGCTGTCTATGTTCCGGCCGATGATTATACCGATCCAGCTCCAGCAACAACTTTTGCTCACTTGGATGCCACAACAGAGCTTTCAAGACAAATTGCTGAACTTGGTATTTATCCAGCGGTTGACCCATTAACATCTTCTTCAAGTGTTTTGGCCCCTGAAATTGTTGGTGAAGAACATTACTCAGTTGCTCGTAGAGTTCAGGAAGTTCTTCAAAAATATAAGGAACTTCAAGATATTATCGCTATTCTTGGTATGGATGAATTATCAGAAGATGATAAAGTTGCTGTTGCACGTGCTCGTAAGGTTCAAAAATTCCTTTCGCAGCCATTTTTCGTTGCCGAGCAATTTACTGGCCTGAAAGGTCAGTTTGTTAAAATCGAAGATACAATCTCTGCCTTTAAGTCAATTTTAGACGGCGAATGTGATGATATTCCTGAGCAGGCCTTCTATCTTGTAGGTGACCTTGATATGGTTAAAGAGAAAGCGAAGCAAATTCAGGAAGGATAGGATATACCTATGAAAGACAACTTCTTTACAGTTGATATTTTAACACCAGGAAAGATCGCAGCGAAGGATATTCCCGCAAGATCCTTGTTGATTCCTACTGAGCGTGGTCAGATAAATGTATTACCTGACCATACGCATATAGTAACACGCTTAAGTACTGGGCAAATGTCTATCTTTGGTGGTGCAGATGATCCTGATCGTCATTTTACGATTACAACAGGCATCTGTAAGGTTTTAGAGGATAAGATTATTATTCTTACTAATACTACTGAAGAAGATAAGGAAATTGATATAGAGAGAGCTGAGAGGGCACTTCAGGACGCACAAGACGTACTTGCCCACGAGTCTCTCGACGACGATCAATTAGAGAGATATCACCGCAAGGCCGAAAGAGCTAAATTAAGAATTCAATTAGCGAAAGCGCGTAATTAATAAAGACCCTTCCTTTTTGGAAGGGTTTTTTTTGTCCTTTTTTCCACCCTTGATAAATTTTTCAGAATTAGCGATCATATAAGACATGAGAATCATGTTACTATATGTCATTAGCATTTGTATGGTGTCGCTAAACTCCTTAGCGGCAAATGTTACAATATACCCTCAAAAAAACCTCTATGATCATTCTAAAATGAATCCGGATAATTTTGTAAATGACGAATTGGATACAGCTTATATTCTGGAATTAATGCGTAAAAAGAAACAAGAAATTAATACAAAGAGAAATAAAAGTGATGATTTAGTTCTTTTTGACTATAAAGAAGTTCCAAAAAATATTCCTGCCAAAAAGAAATTATCAAAAAATGTATTAAGTGTAATTTCACGAGAATTAAAAAAAGCTCCACCGCTTAAGAAAAGTAAACCTAAAAAAATTTCTAAAACTAAAAAGAAAAAGAGGAAAAAGTATAATTACAGGCCTTCTAATACCTCAGTCCAGTTATTTGTTAATACCTTTGGGAAGCAAGACAAAGCAATATGCGCTAATTGTGAATTTATTCCTGATTATAGTTTAAACGAACGCTTTTATAGCGATAATAAGGGAATGATCCATTTTAACAAAGACTTTCAGGAAGGGTCTCTGATTCCTGGTACTATCGTTGGTGATGGTATTCCTCGGACAAGATTAGAAATTCCGATTATTTCAAAACAATTATTTCACGAAGTCGAAACTTTTGACCTAGCAAGTCTTAATACCTTCTTGGATAATAAAAAATACGTGGGAAGGAATAGCTTATTGGTGATACGGCTTGATGAGAATGTCCTTGACGCTGATATTGACCATAAGTATGAAGCAAAGATCTATCTAGATAATAAATTTAAAGAAGTTAAAATTAACGAAGATTACGAATATATTATTTTTGTTGGAGCAGATCCCGGCAACACTATGATTAGCTATTTAGGTTTTGATGGAGAATTGACCGATAAAATAGTATTTCTAGTCGAAGATGAGCTTTATTTTGAATTTAATAATTCTATTATAGAGAAAAACCAAACGATGCAATTGTATGAAAGTCGTCTATTCGCAAAAAAATCGGTGCCTTTAGTTCTAGATGAAAAGAAAATTAAATACTTTAATACAAATAAGTATTTTTATCATCTTGAAAACAACACCTATCAGGGGTTAGCATATTTAGCTGGTTCACATTCAAAATCATACCTTGAATTAAAACACCTCAGTGACAGTATTTTCTTTAGTATGGACAAAAATTATAAATTGGAAGTCCCAGAACAAGAGTTTATAGAAAATGTTCTCAACATATTAGAAATTCGCCAATTAGATGGGCGTTGTATCGTCCAACTAAATTTACCAGAAGGATTGAAGGTTAACCGAGTTCAGGCGAATGGTGATTCTACTCGCGGCCCACTACCAATTGAAGTAATTTATCTTAATTCAATCGGTGAATTTTCGACGGAGCCTGATAGCCGTTTAGATAAAGTATTTATTATAAGTGAAGGATATGGAAGTATTACCTATAATTTAAATGGTTTTCGCTCATACAAGTATGCTCATAAATCTTATTGTTCTAACGGGTCTTATTTAGTCGAACAATTATGATGGCGTGATAATTGCCAAAGGTTTTTCGGATATTTCTTTTTCAGCTCGCCATGATTCAATTGATAAAATTTCTTTTTAGCGAGTGGCCTATTGGAAACGATTAGCTGTCGTTTTTTAATTTTCTTTGTATTAGTTTTAAAATGTTGATTATGGTTTTTAATAAAAGAGTATTGTTGATTGCATTTAGAGACATAAACATCGAAAGTATCTGTTGGTCGATTCTTACTAAATAAAGTTGTTTTAAAAATAATATCTGAATAATTTAAAACCCGAGAAAGTGCTAAGAATTCAGCATAAAAGTTTTTAGAAGCAAAACCGATATGGGGATGTTTGTAATACTTAATAATGTTACTGAGAGTGGGCTTAATATTCCGCTTTTTGAGTTTTCGACTACCGCGAATTAAATGTTTTGGGCCTGCATTATAGGCGGTGATCGCAAGGTCCCAACGTTTAAGTATCTTTTTATTTTGCTTTAAAAGATGAAAGGCCCCTAGGGTTGATATAATAGGATTTAAACGGTGATCTACTGCACGATTAATCTTAAAAAAGCTATTGCCAGTTCGTTTCATAAATTGCCAAATTCCTTTGGCCTTTGTTTTGGAATTTGCACGAATGTTAAAGCTTGACTCCAAAAAAGGAATAACTAATAAGCTTCTGGGAATATCAAATGAATTGGCAAGTTTGAGAAGGGTGCCAAAAAAAGGCTTCGCATTTTGAATTCCTTTTTCAATCATGTCCCGCTGACCCGTTTGGAAACGAATATTTCGTTGTTTTCTTTTAAAAAATCTTTCTCTTAATTTTCTATTAGAGGGGATAACGGAGCCAGCAGCCTTTAATTTTTGGTAGACGTGTAGATCGAATCCCTTTAATTTCTTAAGGTCTTTTGCCTTCGCGATCCGTTTAAACGACTTAACTAATAATGCTTTATAGGCCTTTGATTTTTTATTAAAGACTTTTCTTTTCGCCGAGTAGGATAAGTTTTTGTTATCAACTTGCGTATTACCGTAGACAATATTCATATTGTCTTTATCATGAGCAACCTGTTGAAGGGTGTTAAACTGAGTGTAAATTTTATACCAAAAATTAACTTTATGCTTTAAGTCGGGGGGAATATTAAATTCTTTCTCAACTCGATTCTGAGGGTCATCCAAATAAACAGGACTATCGGAAGCGAAGAAGTCATTGCTCATAAAAGCAAAAATAAATAAAGAAACTATTCTATTTCCATTCATGACGTTTAAACACCTCGAAAGTTCTCTTGTATCCTAAGGTCACTAGCTCCGACATTTTATTAGGATTAAGGGAGAAAGAATTTTTAAAAAACGCGTTGTAATTGCAATGCTTAGGGAAAATATCGATAAAAATTTGATTGGGGTTATATTGTAACTTCATTTCCAAAATTTCAGTAATATTCTTAATTTGATCGCTGTTAAATTTTTCATCTTTCATATAATAATTTACAGTATCGATGAGGTCTTTTGCATTGCGCCTTCGCATTCGGCTCGCTACAATTTTCTTTTGTATCATAAGATAAATTGCCTGGGTGCAAATGGCCGGTAGGCCATAATTAACAAGTGAACCAATTTCGTCATGGTAGTGATAGGGAGTGTGTGTCCAACTAGAAAGAATTAATTCCGAGCCGTTTTCTGTTGCTACATGTGTCGACAAAGTGTCACGTATTTCACCATCGATATAATAGTCTACTTCGTCAGTTTGTGGATTTTTAATAGGGTAAGGAGCATAAAAAGGAGGAACTGACATGCTGGCACTGACAGCATGAGAAATAGGGATTCCGGTATAGTAATTAGAGGTCTTATCATGGAGCGGATCAGGGAAATTATACTTACTGAAAATCACTTTGCGACTATGGTCTAATTGTGTAGCAACAATAAAAAGGTCGGGCTTAAGGTCTTCAAAGCGGTCGCATTGAATTACATTTTCGATGAGGTATTGATAGAGACCATCTGTTGTAAAAAAGCCTGAAACGCGTAAAAGAGGATTTAATATTTTTTTGATGAGGCCTGGAAATGAGTCAAAGGGATCAAATTCGTATTTATATGCTTTAGACCTAAAGATTGGGTTAAGCTTTAACATATCCCTATAGGAAACAGCTTTAAGTCGCGCATTAGTTTGGTCAATACTTGCCTCTATGATATCTATAGGACGAAATCCATTGGCGAAATAGAGGCAAATAAGGGCGCCTGCTGACGATCCAACATAGGTACCTATTTGGTGGACATTCTTTTCTATCGTCTTATTGTGAACAAATTCAAAACCAAGCTCTTCCAAAGCAAGTGAAACACCAAGATGCCATGCTGCTGCTTTGACAACGCCACCAGAAAGGACAAGGGCCTTTGATTTATTATTAAATTCGCTTAAATCAATATTTCTCATAGGCCTTAGTATAATGAACTAATGCATAAAATTAAACTAGAGTGATATGGTTGGGTATAGGGCCTTCGTTTTATTTTGGAATTAAAGGCATAAGCTTTTATAATAAATTGTATGAGTTATAAAAATATAAATGTAATTAAATTTCATTTCCTGCTATTGGTTCTATTATCGCTTTTTACAACCACTGAAATAAAATCAATTGAGTACTTAAACGTTAGGCGCTGTTTATTAATACCGATCGGAGACAACGTTAGTGGTGCAATTTCATATCCTGTCTTCAACCAGGTTGAATCTTATTTAAAAGAATCATCTTGGTGCTTTTATAAATCTAATTCGGACATTATTGATATTTTAGGTAATTATAAGGCCACTTTACATAAGCACTTGGAAAATAAAGAAGTATTAAAAATATTAGCGGAGAAGAGTAAGGCCGGTAGCATTATCAAAATTAATTTAGAGCGCCTAATTAGTGGTGTTAAAGTTTATATGAAAGTCATCGGAGAAAATGGTGAAGATATCTATTTTAAACAATCGATAGATCTACCTAGTGATGATGTCGTTTTAATTACCGAAACAATTAAAAACTGGTTGGATCAATACGAAAAGAAAATTCCCTACGATGGGCGCATATTGGGCGTTTTGGGTAATCAATTTACCATGGATTTCGGAAAATTATATGGCGTCGTAGAGGGGAGCGATATCCTGATTGTCCGTCCGATTGGAAAAAAGAGGCACCCTCTTTTAAAGGAAATTGTTGATTGGCAAACAGAGCGTATCGCCAAGGGGAAGGTGGCTTTTGTATCAAAAAATCAAAGTCAGGGCAAAATTATTAAATTTGAATCCAAAAAAAGTGTCGGTATTGGAGATTGGATTATTTTAGACAAAAGGGATTCAAGGCCAGGAGCTAGAATAACTCAGTATGAAAACGAAGATGACTTTGAGTTTGGTAAATTGGGCCAGGTGGAGCTTTTGTTTAATATTGGTAAATCTAGTGCAACAATTGCATCTTCTTCTTTTAAAAAAATGGCGGGAACAACCCTCGGTATAGATATCAACTCTACAGTATGGGCCACAAGAAATTATTGGTTAGGCCTAGATTTAAAAAAGAATTTTACGACCCTAAAAAAAGAAGAGGGTTCTTTTTCAAATAATAGTAATAATTTAGCATCATCATACTATCGTTTTAAATTAGGTTATAAATATTTACCGATGGGATTTTTCTATGGGCCACAAGTTGACACTTATGTGGGTTATACATCTGTAGGATATGGCCTTGATACTCAACTATCAGATGGGCTGTTAGAGGTTAAATTTAAAGGGCTGTCCTTGGGGGCTAAAGGTACGGTACCATTTAGTAAACTTTATAATTTGCATTTGGAGCTAGGGTTAATATTTAATCCTACTTATGAGGAAGAGCAATTCCTTCATGGGGAGGATGATTCGTCTTCAAGTTATATGTTTAGATTTGGCGGTAATTATAATTATAATCCAACAATGAAGTTTGACTTGTCGTATCAAATTACGGGAAGTAAGGCAAAATTCACAAATACACAAACGACCTTGAAAATGAAAGAAAGCTTATTTAAGATCGGAACAATCTTTATTTTCTAGGTGTTCTGAATGAATGTGCGTATCAAAGAGTTAGAAGGTTTAATTACCTACCATAAGGCCTTGTATTATCAAGGTCGTCCTGAGATTGATGATTTTCACTATGATAAACTTGAAGATGAATTAAGAGAGCTCGATCCAGATAACCCGATTCTTAGTATCGTGGGTGCTATTGTCGATAATGCTGGTAAATTAGCACATGACAAAAAAATGTTATCCCTTAACAAAACGTATCGACTAAAAGAGCTTCTTGACTGGGCCAATAATAAAGAGATTATTAGCACTTTTAAAATCGATGGAGTTAGCTGCTCTTTGCTGTATGAGGATGGGAAAATAAGGGTAGGAAAAACACGGGGAGACGGAAGTGTCGGTGAAAATATCACGTCACGTGTGCTTTGGGTTAACACTGTTCCTCGTACGATAAAAATAAAAGGAAAGCTAGAAATAAGAGGAGAGCTTTATTGCTCGCTTGAACAGTTTATAAAATTATCAGCAGAAATGATTACTCTCGGCCTAGAGAAACCGAGCAACCCTCGCAATATTGTTGCCGGTTTTATGGGTCGTAAGGACAATCTTGAATTATGTCGCTTTTTAAACTTTAAGGCATTCGACATAATTTCAGATGATTTGAACTTGAATAAAGAAGAAGAAAAAACAGCATTATTAAACGAATTGGGCTTTGATGCTTCTGAGATAATTATCCATCGTAATAAAGAAACGATTGAAGAAGTTATACAAACTGCCAAAGAGTTTATGGAAGATGGTGCGCACCTTATAGATGGTATTGTTTTTTCCTATAATGATTTGGCCCTTCATGAGGAACTTGGGGAAACTGCTCATCACCCCCGTTATAAAATGGCCTTCAAATTTGAGGGTGAATCCAAAGCAACAATTATTAAAAAAATTGAATGGTCCGTTTCTCGTAATGGTATTTTAACGCCGGTTGCAAATGTTAAACCTGTTGAGCTTTCTGGTGCAAAAATAAGTCGAGTTACTTTGCATAACTTCGGATTAGTAAAACTCAATCAGCTAAAAGTGGGGGATACAATCCAAATAATTCGAAGTGGTGAAGTTATTCCAAAGTTTGTTGCAGTTGAGGTTTCCTCTGATAACCCATTTGTTGTTCCTACAGAGTGTCCAGTGTGTAAATCGTCATTAATTGAAGATGAAATTCGATTAATATGCTCTAACATTGAATGCCCCGCTAGAATTAAAGAAGTGATTTTAAACTTCATCCAAAAAATTGGGATAGATGATTTATCCTCTAAAAGATTAGATGAAATGATTCTCAAACAAATTGTTTCGACGATTCCCGATTTGTTTAAACTCGAAAAAGAAGACCTCTTTAAATTAGATAAGGTTAAAGAAAAATTAGCGGATAAATTATTTCACTCGATTCAATCGGTTAAAAATCCGAACTTAGTTAAATTTTTATCAAGCCTTGGAATTACCGGTGGGGCGTTCAATAAATGTGAACGCATCGTAAATGCAGGTCATAACTCAATTGAAAAAATTAAAAGCTTAACGGTAGAAAAATTATGTCATATCGAGGGCTTTGCTGAGAAGTCAGCTGAAGACTTCCTATCGTCTTTAAAAGAGAAATTTATTTTAATTGATGAATTGATTGATCTCGGGTTTAAATTTGAAGCACCCAAGGAAATAATTCAATCAGAGCTTACAGGAAAAAAAGTCTGTATTACAGGGACGTTGTCCCAAAAGCGAAATATAATTGAGGAATCGATTCGAAACTCTGGTGGACTGTTAGTATCTTCAGTTACAAAGAACACCGATTATTTACTAACAAATGATAAAGAATCTGGAAGTTCTAAGGCAAAAAAGGCGAAGGAAATTGGGGTTAAGATTATCAATGAGGAGGATCTCCAAGCTATTCTTTGAAATAAAATGGCAAAAATTACAAGCAAGTTTAGCTGTGTCGTGTGTCAAAGGGTAAGTTCTCAATGGTTAGGTCGATGTCCTCAATGCCAAGAGTGGAACTCATTTGAAGAGATACACTCCTCAAAAAATAATCTCAACCCTACAAAAACTGAATCCTCAGAATCTATAATCAAATTAAAAGATATTGTCTTTAAAAAAAATCCTCGTATAAGTACGGGTATTAACGAATTTGATCGAGTTTTAGGGGGAGGACTTAACGTCGGTTCATTGGTTCTTATTGGTGGTGAGCCGGGTGTGGGTAAGTCAACATTACTTGGAATGGCCGTGAGTAATCTCGCTAAATTGATTCGTAAAAAAGTACTTTATGTATCTGGCGAGGAATCGCTTTCACAAATTGGGGAAAGATTAAACAGGATTTCCAATATAGATTCCAATTTATATATTTATCACGATACGATTTGGGAAAATATAAAAGAGAAGGTTAAAAAATTAAAACCCGACTTTCTCGTCATAGATTCAATCCAGACGACAATAAGCCATGAAATTGCATCCCCTCCAGGCTCTATTAATCAGATAAGAGAAGTGACTTATGAATTAATAAACTTCATTAAGTCTAATGATATTACTTGTTTTGTCGTCGGGCATATCACTAAAGAGGGTAATATAGCTGGGCCAAAAATTTTAGAACATATGGTTGATACAGTTATTTATTTTGAAGGTGACCAAAATGGGCAATATCGTATTTTGAGAGCGATTAAGAATCGCTTTGGCCCAACGAATGAGGTGGGAATATTTGAAATGAGAGCGAATGGTTTGGTTGAGGTTGCAAATCCAGCACAATACTTTAGGGGTGAACATCTGGAAAATTCTTGTGGTCGGGCCATCGCCTGCTTGTTAGAAGGGAGCAGATCTCTATTTGTCGAAGTTCAATCTCTTGTTGTCGTGAATAAATATGGTAATGGACGACGAACAACCCAGGGTTATGATCCGAGACGCTTAATGATGATTATAGCTATTATGGAAAAATATTTAGGTGTCACTTTATCGACAAGTGATATTTATCTCAATATAGTGGGTGGCCTCAAAATGTCATCGCATGAAACTGATTTAGCAATTCTGGCCTCTTTAATAAGTTCGTATTACTCCAGGCCAATATCCAGTGACCATGTCTTTTTGGGCGAGCTAGGGTTAAGTGGAGAGGTTCGTACTGTCCAAAATTATGAAAAAAGAATTAAGGAAATGAGTTCTCTCAATTATAAATACTTATTTACCTCGCTAAAAATTGAGGAAGAACTAAATCATACAATTAATCTAAAAATTAAAGGTCTTACCCAAGCAAGTGAGCTAAAAAATTTAATATAAGGCCTTAATAGCTTGCTCCCATTTTTGCTTTTTGTGAGAGTAGTATTGCTGGTCCTTATTTTCTATTAAAAATTGTGCGTCTTCTTTCCAAAATTTGGAAATATTATTGAAGTTTAGGAGATCATTACCAATGGCGGCGGCAAGGCCTGCTCCGTAAGAAGTGGTTTCAATAATTTTAGGTCTAATAATTGTACACAGGCTTAAATTGGACTGAATTTGCATTAAAAGATTATTAATACATGCACCACCATCTACTTTTAACGATTCAATTTTCCTACCAGTATCCTTTTCCATACTGGTAATTAAATCATTAATTGATAAAGCAATACCTTCAAGGCAGGCGCGTGAAATTTCGGATTTGCCACTATCCCTTGTCAAGCCAAGAATTGAGGCCCTGGCATCGGCCTTCCAATAAGGTGAACCAATTCCGGTAAAAAATGGAAGGAATAAAATATCTTTGACTTTGTCTAAACTCTCTATTCCTTTGGCCAATTGTTCAATTTGCTCCGACGTTTCAAAAAACGCCAGATTGTCACGTAACCATTGAACAGCAGCACCGGCAATATAGCAACTTCCCTCTATAGCGTACATATCAATATTATTATAACGATAGGCGATAGTGGTGACGAGACCATTTTTAGAATGGACGATATCTTCACCAGTATTAAGCAATAGAAAACTACCTGTGCCGTAGGTGCATTTCATTTGTCCAGATTGTGTACAGCCTTGCCCAAATAGTGCCGCCTGCTGGTCCCCTAATATGCCAGTTATGGGAATACCATCTTGAAGAAAGCCCAGGTCTTGCGTTACGCCAAAATGGTCAAAAGAGTTCTTTATCTGGGGTAAAAAATCAGTTTGGACTTTGAATAGATCACATAAATCATCATCCCAGTCCCCTTGGTTTATATCAAATAACATTGTACGACTGGCGTTACTCGGTTCTGTGTAAAATGAATGGCCATTAGTTAATTTCATTAAAATATAAGAATCGATATTACACAGTCGTAAATCGTTTTCACTTGCTGCTTTTTTGACATAGGGATCATTTTCCCAAAGCCAAGTCATTTTACTGGCAGAAAAGTAGGGGTCAATGGGTAGGCCAGTTTTATGAAAGATAGTATCATTATGACGTTTGATAGATTTACAAAACTCACTCGTCCTGCGGTCCTGCCACACAATCGCATTTCGAATAGGTGTGCCATCACTATGAAGTGCACAGACAGTTTCTCTTTGGTTTGTAATTCCGATACACGTTATTTGGTCGGTTTTTATATTGTTATCAGAAAGAATTTTCTTTATGCCAAACTCGATCGTATTCCATATATCGTCTAAGTCATGCTCTACCCAGCCAGGTTTCGGGTAAATTTGTGCAAATTCATGAGTAACCTTGAATTTTAACTGAAAAGATTCGGTATCAATCAGTGTAATCGTTGTGCCCGTTGTCCCTTGATCAATTGATAAAATGAAGTTCATAGTTAAATCCTATCTCAGTTGGATATTTTCTTTATTATTATCTACAATAGTTGTAATGAGTTTAACCCAGCGCTCTCCAATTCCTTTTCCGCTGCCAGCTAATAATACGTAGGACAGGGAAAATAGCACCAAAATTAGGAAGACAAACTCGAAAAAGGTTTGTCCTTTTTGATTGAGAAGTTCGCGTTGTAAAATGGACCGAGGCCAAAGTAGTTTAATCATGTTGATAAGTTTAAAAAATAAAATCGATCTAATAAATATAATATCATTAATTCTTCCTTCAATGTTAATTTTTAGTGTTCATGGCAAAGATGAAATTGGTAAAAATATAAACAATTTTGAAAAGAGTTATAAGGAATTATTAGCAAAAACTTTTCTTGAAGAACCCATGCCTGATGAAAAAACTCGGGTGATTGTCAATTTTTGGGCGACATATTGCGTGGCCTGTATTGAAGAATTGCCCATATTAAATAAGCTGTCAAAAGAAAATAATATTACGGTTATAGGAGTAAATCTTGATGAAAAGCAGGATTTAAAGAAAGCTAAAAAATTATTAAATCAAAAACGAGTTAAATTTAAAAATATATTTGATGACGATCAATTTTGGGTTCCCAAATTTAATATTGAAATGCTTCCCACGAGTTTCGTGTTTAGGAACAATAAATTAATTAAAAAACACATCGGTATATTAAAGAGCAACACATTACAGTGAGGAGGAATAAAAAAAGTTTTTACCCCAATGATAAGTGATATCTTCGTGGCAATCTGCTTTAAAGAGACTAAACCTTGGCCTTAGACCGCTTTGAATGGCCCCTTGATCATATAGACCTAAAGCATGTGCCGAATTTAATGTGATTGCGCTCCACAATTCAGTAATATTCATATGATAATTAGGTGCGGCCAATGAAGCTATGAAGAGGACATTATCAAAATGGCAGGAGCCAGGATTGTAATCGCTACCAATGGCAACTTTTACGCCTGCATCTAAAAAAGCGCGTGCATTGGCCTGAGCTTTCCCAAGAAAAAAACCAGTACCAGGCAATAAGGTGGCAACAGTTTTGGACTGGGACAAAGCGAGAATCCCATCTTTTTGGGTGCACAGTAAATGATCTGTACTTAGAGCATTATTTTGAGCGGCCAGTAAGGCCCCCTTATTATCGACAAACTCGTCCGCGTGGCTTTTAACGGGGAGACCTAATTGTTGGGCCAGCATAAATAATTCTTCAGTATCCTGGTAATTAAAATAACCCGTTTCATGAAAAATATCGACAGCATCGATTATATTTAGAGGGGCCATTTCTTTTAATAATGGGAAAACTACTTTATTTAAGAATTCAGCTGAATTCTTAAAGCCCTTAGGAATAGCGTGTGCCGCCATAAAAGTATTCTTAATTTGAATGGAAGGGGAAAATTCTTCTTTTAATTGGTTAATTAATAAGGTTAATCTTTTTTCACCGTCATAGGTGAGGGAATAGCCACTCTTAATTTCGATAGTTCCAACACCATAGTTCGCAATTTTTTGGATTCGTTCACGAGCTATTTGCAGTAATTGTTCGTCAGTACTTTTATTGGTTTGCTCCATGGTAAACAGAATTCCGCCACCAGATTTGGCAATTTCTTGATAGTCTTTGCCGTTAAGCCGATCAACATATTCTTTAGATCTATTGCCACCGAAAACCAGATGGGTATGGCAATCAATTAATTCTGGGGTAATAACAAAGTCAGAGGCATCAATTAACGAGTAACCCTTGTATTCTTCTGGAAGCTCTCTTGAAGGACCTACCCATTTAATTTCATTGTCATCAAAAGCAATGGAGGCATCCTTAATGTTGCCTAAATCTGAAGGGTCTAAGCAGCGCCCATCTTTAGAGTGGGCGCCTTGAAGAGTAAGACATTCTTTAATATGATGATAAACTTTCATAATTATAGGGATGGAAATTTAATATTAGTATTTTTTCTAAAATTCAAGGCCGTCTCATAGCCTGCGTCAGCGTGCCTAACAACTCCCATCCCTGGATCAGAGTTCAGGACACGACTCAATCGTTGATCCATATCTTCAGTTCCATCTGCGAGTATGACCATACCAGCATGTTGGCTAAATCCCATACCGACACCACCACCATGGTGAAAGCTAGTCCATGAGGCACCATTCATGGTGTTAATCATAAGATTTAATAATGGCCAATCACTAACAGCATCTGTGCCGTCTAACATGGATTCTGTTTCTCTATTTGGTGATGCGACTGAACCGCAATCGAGATGGTCTCGACCAATAACAATTGGGGCCTTCACTTTTCCTTCTCGAACTAATTTATTAAATAATAATCCCGCCTTTTCGCGTTCGCCATATTTGAGCCAACAAATTCGGCTGGGGAGACCTTGGAATTGAACCATTTCTTGGGCCTTCTTGAGCCAATTAATTAGCCCTTTGTTTTCCGGAAATAATTCCATTAACGCCTTGTCGGTGGTGTAAATATCTTCAGGATCGCCTGAAAGCGCAATCCAGCGGAAAGGCCCAGAGCCTTCGCAAAAAAGTGGGCGGATATAAGCGGGGACGAAGCCAGGAAAGTCAAATGCATTTTCAATTCCATGTTTTAAAGCACCGGCCCTTAAATTATTGCCGTAGTCAAAAACGTGACAACCTTGCTTTTGAAAATTAAGCATGGCCACAACATGCTGGCCCATTGTTTGATAACTTAACTTTGTATAGAGAGAAGGATCTTTGCTTCTTAGCGCAAAAGCTTCCTCAAGGGACATCTTATTTGGCACATAACCATTAAGTGGGTCATGAGCTGAGGTTTGATCTGTGACTAAATCAGGTAGAATACCTTTATTAAAAACATAGTCGAAAAAGTCAGCAGCATTGCCAACAACACCAATAGAGATGGCTTTTTTGGACTCTTTGGCCTTGAGGGCCTCTTCGATCGCCTGGTCAAAATTATCACAGAGAATATCAAGGTATTTCGTATCCAGTCTTTTTTGAATACGACTAGGATCGATATCGCAACCTAGAAAAACACCTGATGCCATTTTGACTGCTAGAGGCTGGGCCCCACCCATACCTCCTAGGCCCGCGCTGAGAACAAGTTTGCCGCTTAGGTTTGAGCCTGTTCCATAATGCTTTTCCGCAGCGGCCATAAATGTTTCATAAGTTCCTTGAAGAATGCCTTGTGAGCCAATATAGATCCATGACCCGGCCGTCATTTGACCATACATAAAGAGGTTGTTTTCTTTTAATTTATTAAAGTGATCCCAGTTTGCCCATTCTGGGACAAGATTGGAGTTTGCGATCAGCACCCTTGGTCCATGGGAATGGCTGGGCATTATTGCCACTGGTTTTCCCGATTGGATAAGAAGGGTTTCATTATTTTCTAAATTTTTTAAGCTATGAATTATATCATTGAATGCCTTATGGTTTCGTGCCGCTTGTCCATTGCCACCATAAACAATTAAATTATCGCGGTCTTCGGCAACATCTGGATGTAGATTATTCAAGAGGCATCTTAAAGCTGCTTCCTGATGCCACCCCTTGCACTCTAATTCGCTACCTGTTTTGGGAAGAGGAATATTTGTTTGATTGCTCATTTGATTTCTCCTATTGCTTGTTCTACTGCATTGAGGATTTCACCATTATCAATTAAATTAAATATTTTTTTAATATCGTGGTGAAAGACACGATCTTCTTCAATTGGTTCAACGTGTTTACGGATAAGACGAAATACTTCCTCGACAGCAGGAGACGATTTTAATGGGCGAAGGAATTCGATAGCTTGTGTGCTACATAAAAGTTCAATCGCAAGGCAGTTTTTAACATTATCTAATATTTCATATAGTTTTCGGCCAGATGTCACACCCATTGAAACATGGTCTTCTTTATCTGTTGATGTAGGGATGGAGTCGACGGAAGCTGGGTGGCAAAGATATTTATTTTCTGATGCCAAGGCGGCAGAGGTAACATGCGCAATCATCAGTCCACTATTAAGACCGCTATTTTTAGTAAGAAAGGCCGGCAGTTCAGAGAACGATGGGTTCATCATTTTCTCGACTCTTCTTTCAGAAATACTGGCAATTTCAGAAAGGCCCATGCATAAATAATCCATGGCGAGAGCAATGGCCTCTCCATGAAAATTACCACCAGAGATTACCTTATCTTCATCGACAAAAATAAGCGGATTATCAGTAACTGCGTTTAGTTCCGTCGATAAGACACTCCAGGTGTGAAACAAGGTTTGTCGGCAGGCCCCATGAACCTGTGGAATGCACCGTAGTGAATAAGGGTCTTGAACTTTTCCGCAATTCTCATGGGCCTTAACAATTTCAGAGCCCTCAATAATTTTATTAATATTTTCAGTGGTTTCTTCTTGCCCGAGATGGGGTTTTAAAGAAGTTATCAAGGGGTCAAAGGCCTTATAGGTTCCCTGTAGTCCATCAAGAGTGACACAAGAAATAATATCGGCAAGCTTCATAATTTTTTTGGCCTGATAGGCCGCAACGGCACCTAATGCAGCCATTACTGCAGTACCATTAATGAGGGCCAGGCCATCTTTCGGTCCAAGCTCAGCTGGAACCTTATTGATAGACTTGATAGCGAAAGAAGAATTGATGGTTTTATTGTCGTATTCGACCATCCCTTCGCCAATTAGACAAAGTGCGATATGAGAAAGGGGTGCCAGGTCACCAGAGGCACCTACAGATCCTTTCGACGGCACAATTGGGGTAATGTCATGATTGAGAAAATCGATAATTAATTGAACAATGTCAGGGTTAACACCTGAGTAGCCAGAAACTAAACAATTTGCCCGTAAAAGCATAATGGCCCGTGTGATTTCCTTGGAAAATGGGGCACCAACTCCTGTGCAATGAGAGCGAATCAGGTTTATTTGTAGGGTCGAAAGGTCTTTGTCAGCAATATGCATATTGGAAAGAGCACCAAAACCAGTATTGATCCCATAAACAGGAGCGCCTTTTTTGACGATATCGTAAACATAGTCGCGTGACTGTTGCATTTTTTTGAGTGATTGGGGGTCAATCGTAATCTCTATTTTCCCTTTAGAAGAACGAGCTACGGCAAATACATCTTCTATCGTAAGATCATGGCCATTAAGTATAAGGTTAGTTTTTGTCGACATTATTGGTTCCTTAATATTTCAACTTGTTTTTTATAATTAAAGCTTGGTTCTTTGAAAATGAATGACCCAGCAACTAAGTTGTGAGCGCCAGAAGAGATAGCATCTTTAGCAGTAATATCGTTAATGCCACCATCAATTTGTATTTGAAAGTCATATTTTTCAGCAAGAGGAGAAAGGTATTTTATTTTTTCAAGGCTCTCTGGCATAAAAGCTTGACCGCCGAACCCTGGCTCGACGGACATAATAAGAATAAGATCTAATTGTTCGAGAAGCTCAGGCGTTAAAAGTTCAACCTTGGTGTGAGGCTTAATCGAAATACCAACACTCGAAAATTTTTCTTTTGCCTTTTTGATAAGAGAAGTGGGGTTCTCTGTGGCCTCAAGGTGAAACGTAAAATTATAAAGATCATCTTTATCGAGCTTTTCGACGTAAAATTCGGGATTGGTGACCATAAAATGACCATCCAGTTTCAAATCTGTTACTTTTCGAATCTGTTTAATAAAGGGGAGACCAAAGGTCATATTAGGGACAAAGTGGCCGTCCATAATGTCAAGATGAAGCCAGATATTAGGAAGCTTTTCCAGGCGCTCTATCTCAGATTGCAATTGGAGGAAATTGGCGGCCAATATACTAGGTGAAATGATTGTCATGATTATTCCTCTTGGCGGGGGGAAAGGAGGATTGCTTTACCCTGTAAACCATTTAGTAATTGGGTATCAGCACATGGCCTTTTCCCCTCTAATTGAATTTGAGAGAGCCGTATTGTTTTACCATCGGCCGTCCCAACAAGCAGGTGGTTAAGGGTGATATCAATTTGTCCTGGCGACAACGTTTTACCTTTAAAAATTTCGGCCTCTAAAATTTTGAGCCGTTTCCCATTTAAAAAACAAAAGCAACCAGGCCAAGGGAAAAACGCTTTAAGCTTATTGATGATTAAAGCGGAGTTTTGAACGGTAAAATCAATAAGGCCTTCTTCTTTTTGAATTGAAGGGGCAAAGCTTGCCAAGGATTCATCTTGAACAATATATTCAAGTTTATCGCTTACAATAGAATTAATAAATTTGGGAATAAGTCTAGCGGATTCGATACTTAATTTATTAAAGAGGGTTTCACTAGTTTCCTGAGGGGAGATTGCAACCCTTTCTTGCATTACGATATCCCCAGCATCCATTTTCTTAACCATTTTTTGAATCGTAATACCTGTTTCAGTATCACCATTTAACAAAGCATATTGAATAGGGGCGGCACCTCTATACTTGGGAAGGAGAGAGGTATGAATATTAAAGCAGCCAAGTTTGGGTAAACTTAATATTTTATTTCCTAAAAATTGAGCGAAGGCCAAGACCATGATGAAGTCTACTTCACTTTCCTCCATAACCTTTAGCCACTTTTCCTCCTTGTTAATATTAGGAGTTTGTAAAAGAGGAATATTATTTTCTTTTGCAAAATTAGCGACTGGAGGAGATTTTAATTGTTTTCCTCTCCCCGCAGGCCGATCGGGCATAGAAACAATATATTTAATATTAATAAAATCATTATCAAATAATTGCTGGACGATGGGAATTGCAAATTCAGGAGTTCCGCAGAATACAATATTAAGTTTTTTCATTTGTTATTTATTCTTTTTTTTCTGTTTAAGAAACTTCTTAGTTAATAGGTTTCTTTTTAAAAGACTTAGGCGTTCTAAAAAGACAATACCTTCGAGATGATCATTTTCATGTTGAATACATACAGATAAAAGGGCATCTGCATTTAAGACATGATTATTGCCAAACATATCTTGATACGAAACTTCAATTGTTTCCGCTCGTTTCACTTCTTCGTAAATACCCGGGACACTGAGACAACCCTCTTCGTAGGTGATTTCACCATCTTTACTCTGGAAAACAGGATTGATGAAAACAAGAGGGTTAAAATTAGTTAGTCGAACTTCCTCTTCACCAGCAGCATTGGTGATAATCTCTCGCTCGAAATCTGTATCGATAACGAAAATACGCTGACTAACTCCAATCTGAGGGGCCGCTAGGCCGACACCAGGAGCATTATACATTGTGTAGAGCATATTTTTGATAAGGATTCGCAGGTTATCGTCGAAGGTTTCAACTGGGTCGGCCACTTTTTTTAGGATGGGGGAAGGATATTCAATAATTTTTAATAATTGACCTTCAAATTGATAGTCTTCTAAGAAATTCTGCATCGCACACACCTCGTAATCTGGCCACTATAACATGAAGATATTTAAGGGTCTAGCTCGTTCCCGTCTAGAAAAGGAAACCTCGTTCGAACCAATATTCTGCCCTTGAAAGCACCCTTTTTTACAATGGAAGAGGTTCATTTTTACCATATTAAGAAAAATCAATTACTTAAGTGATACGTGAAAAAGCAATAAAAACAAAATTATCGCCAAAAGGGTTATGGAAGTGAAGTCTCGTTAATAATCAATCTTGATCGCATAGGTTCATTGTAAAAAACAAAGCTTTATGATCAAAACAATTATTGAAGGAGCCTAATAAGAACATAATTGTCTTGCAAGATATGGAGATTTTGTTGGCGAATTGCCATAAAAATATCACGAGCGTTAATACCTCGTTTCCATAGAGGCCAAGTCTTTATAATTTCGTAATTATGCCCCAGAAAGTTCAACTCATTTTTATTGAGAATAATTTGTTTAATATGACGGTTTTTAGAAAGCTCATTATTCACAGTATATTTATTCAGCACAATAACAGTTTTTTGTAATGTCTCTTCCATGTAGAGGGGCTTTCTGAAAATAACGGCGAGTGGCCTTGATGTAACCTGTTGGGCGACATGATAGGGAATTACCGGTAGATAAACAGCTGTTAGGCTAAAGTTCCATATTGAGCAAAAGCTTAGAAAAAAGCTGGCACTTAGTTTTAGCGCAGACTGTTTTGATTTAAGTGACCAGACCATAGCGAGAATCAAAATAATAATGGCAGCGTAAGTAAGTCCATTAGCAAGTGAAAAATAAAAAAGAAGGGCATTAATAATAAGGCCGATGAAAATGATAAAATAGACTAGGCCACCAAATAGTGGGGACCTCTTATCTTGATTTTGATGGAGATAAATAGATACGATGGCCAAAAATGCCGTCAAAGAGGGAAGTGCGTAATGATGAGAGCGCTGACTCGGAATAAGCCAGATGAGAAAATAAAAAATAGAACAGACAATGAGATAAAGGGTATTTGAGTTTTTAGTCAATTGTTTTTTCGTTTTCCATATCGACCCTATTAAAAGAGTCCAAGGTAAACCATAAAGGAGAAAACCTTCAAATAGGTTTTTAATAGGATAGCTTTTAGAACTAAATTTACCTAAGTTTTCTCTAAGAAAGAAATAATTAATAAATTCCTGTCCAAAATCTAAAAAGCAAAGGATATACCATATACTCGAAAGGGATAAGGAGAAAAGAATGAGCAGCGCTGGGCCCATATAAGTTTTTATTTTTAGAAGATTATGTCTATTAACGCTCGTTAAAAGAATGGGTGGAATGGCCATAGCTAAAGCAACCGGGCCTTTTACGAGGCAAGCGAAAGCAAGTGCTACTGAAGCTCCAAAAAGATCTTTTTTAGATTTGGTATTAATATAACGTAGATAAATAAGATTAGATAAAAAAGTGAGGAAGGCAAGACTGATTTCCATCATATAAATGCGTGAATATTTTATAAAAAAAACCGACGCCATGAAAACCGAAAGGGTAATAATTTTTTTGGTACCAAAAATTAATTTTAAATAATGAGCAATCAAAAATAGAAGTAAAAACGAAATGATGAAAACAGAAACACGGCCAGAAGTAATGAAGCTGGTAAAAGGGAAAAGTTTATGTGTTAAGATCGCTGTCCAAAAATGGAAAGGTGGTTTAGACCAATGGGGATTACCATTATAATAAGGTATTTGTATGCTATCGCGGGCAATCATTTCCTTAAATACTTTAAGATAAAACCCTTCCGTACCTTGGCGCATCCCATCGATATTACCGATATCAACGAATAGGATCGCGAGAAAGAAGAAAAAGATGGTAGAAAATAGGACTTTATTTTTCATTTAATTTAATTGCCGATTTTTGTGAAAGACTTTAATGAGAAAAAGAGTAAATAGCACATGCACACCAAAGCAACTGAGGATAGGATTCAGTTTTGAGCTCTTTCCTAGTTCAATAAAGTAGCTGTTGATAAGCCAATAAAATATAGTAAAAACAAAAATAAAGACAACGCTTCGACCAAAGCTGCTATTTCTTCTATTAGGGTTGAAAATAGGTAAGGCCGATATGATGGCGAAAATAATACAAATAAGAGAAGTCGATATTTTTTCGTAAAATAAAACTTCATATTCATTGGTGTTAATCTGATTGGATTTAAGCTTCGTAATATATTTACGAAGATTAAAAATATTGAGTGTTGTAATGTCAGAATCAAGCTGTAAGAAATCGTCAGGTGTCAGGTTGAGATAGGGAACATAATCCTTTTCATGATGAATTGAGGGGAAAGTCTTTTCCTCATGTAAATTTAGAAAGTTGACCCCTTGATGAATACGCCAGGCATTATCGACCCAAGATATTTCTTTCCCAAATGTGATCTTTTGGATGAGAGAACCTGAAAATTGGTAAATCACGGCATTTTTGATTGAGTAATTGGCCTTATCAAAGGCGTCAAAGGATAAAAAATAATTCTTATCTTTATACCAAAAATGTCCACTAGAAATAGTAGAGGCCAATAGACCTTTTCGCTTAAGGTTTCGGAATTTACTTTCACTATTGGCAATAAGGTGATCTTTATTACTTTTAATAAAAGGCTCGAGAAAGGAAGAGGAAATGAATTGAAGCGATGCGACAATTGTGGCACAGATAATGAGATCAAAGATGTACTGCTTTCGTGAATAACCAATTGAAAAGATGGCAGTCAGTTCGCTACGGCTTTTTAGTTTATTGATACTAAAAAGGGAAGCGACTAAGCATGAAATAGGAAGAATCTTCTTAAGTGAGGCCGGCATTTCAATTAAATGGTTAAGAATAACTTCCCATGGGGTCACGTTTACTCTTAGAAAGCCCGAAATGAGGTTGGCGATAGTGAGTAATAATAATAGGAGAACAAAGGCACCATTGAAAAACTTAAACCATTCAAATATGACGAGCCGTCTGATTATTGACATTTAGATTGACACCAATGGGTTAAATGGGAAATAGCAATTAAACTAGGCCTAATAATAATATTTGAGAAGAAGCGAAAAGACTTACTACGGTAATTAAGCTGTATTAATTTTGGGCTTAGATAATAATAGGTATTTACGATAAAGCCTAATCTATTTTTATAAAGACAATTGCGAAATTCTCTCAAATTTATTGTTGTAGTTGATTGTTCTCCTAATAATTGAGTTGCGATAAAGCAATCCTTGGACTCAACCTTCATTTTCTCATAGGCATCTTTAAAGGCCTTAATATTGTGGGCCTTGCCCTTGCGGCAAAAGTTTCGAAGCATGCGGGCATTGATGTATTGGAACTTGAAGCCGAGGCTAAAAATAAGAAATTGATTAAGGCAGCGTATAGATTCGATATGAAGATTGGGCGATTTATCGTATATTTTCGCCAAGTCCCAATAGACATGACTTATAAGAAGAATTTCGGCCATATCTTTTTCGGTGTCAAAATGTTTTGGGCGCAATTTCCCTTCTTCAATTTGGTTGTAATTGGTAATTGCCCTGAGATAATAATTATAAGCTTCTACCGCGCGCGGCAAATCGTTGGCCTGCGAGTATTCAAGACCCTTTCGGAGAAATTTGAGCCGCTCATTATAACGTCTAATAGTTTCAGGGCTGATTTCATCTTCGTCCCTAAAAATGGATGACCGTTTTTTCGCCATATTAAAATCGATAGCTAAAAGAGAAGGATGTTTCTTTGATATTTTCTCCTAGAATCTCTTTTTTGAGATTTTCAATATATTTGGTATTAGTTAAGGCCAGGTCAAAAGAGAGTCTTGGTTGAAGCCAGCCAATCCCCACTCCTGTACCACGCGAGAAGGTTTGCTTGTTGTTGAATGTACCAAAACGGAGAAAAAAATTGTTGTACACTTTTAATTGTGACCCAAGTCGGTAAAGAAGAGTGTCAGAGAGGTTTTTATTATAATCTGCGCCAACATCAAGCATAAATGAAACAAGGTCTTGATAAACATATTGAAAGCCAATAATGGCATTGGTGTCCTCTTCTTTAACTTTAAATGGATCGTTAATAACGATTCCCATCATAACTGAAGAGTTAATGACGTGAGAGAAGCCAAAGGTTGATTGATGGTAGGAGTCTTTGACGAGTTCTCCATTTTGATAAATATGATCGCTACTTTTACGATAGGTAAAGCCTGCGCTTGAGCGCTTTCCCATGTTTTTAGAGCCCGCAACAGAAATTCGCTTTCTTTCATTAAGTCGATGTTTTTGCTTGAGATAACTAAAGGAACTCTTAAGTTGACCTTTTGAGTCGGAGGCGATTACGCCATAGTTAGTGCTTTCTTTCGGATACTCAGCGATATTTGTGCCCGTCCCTTCAATCTCTTGACCAGAGCGTTGAAGGTAAAATGATGAAATATTAAAAAATGACAGGGTTGAAGGGTTTAAGATCGTTGCCTCATCCATTAAGATAGAGGCTACACCAGTGCCTCCTAGGGACTTTAACCTTGTCGTTTGAAAGTCGGGAATTTTATTGGCGCCCTGAGCTGTATTGATCAAACAAAGATTTGATAACAATACAAAAAGAACTAAAATAGATTGAGATAACATTGAAACTCCAAAAAGTTTATATAAGGAAATTATAATGAAGATTAGAAAGGCCGTCATCCCCGTTGCAGGAAAAGGAACCAGATTTTTGCCCGCAACCAAGCAATTACCAAAAGAGATGTTGCCAATTATCAATACCCCGATGATTTTCCATGTCGTAAAGGAGGCAGTTGACTCAGGTATTGAACAAATTATCTTTGTGACCTCAAGTGGAAAAGAGTCCCTAGAGAACTTTTTTGATCGCAATATAGAATTAGAAGACTTTCTCCTTAAAAATAATAAAGAGGAATATAGAAGCCTGATCAAAAGCATCGGAGAAATGGTAGAAGTGATCTCTGTTAGGCAAAAAGAGCAATTGGGGCTAGGCCATGCTGTTTTATGTGCTAAAAATATAATTGGTAATGAAACTTTTGCAGTTCTTCTAGGAGATGACCTTATTGTTAATGAGATTCCCGCGACCAAGCAATTAATTGATTGTTCCAGAGAGCAAAGCTCCTCAAGTGTTATTGGTGTTATGGAAGTTGAGAATTCACAAACAAATAAGTATGGGATTATTGATGGTGAATTTGTCAGCGGCAGTCAAAAGACATTATTGATGAAAACAATGATTGAAAAGCCTGACCCAGATAAGGCACCCACTAATTTAGCAACACCTGGTCGCTATATCCTGCACTCAGATATTTTCAGTGCCTTAGAAGAAATCCCTAGAGGGGTTGGTGGAGAATACCAACTAACAGATGCGATCAATTTATTGGCCAAAAGTGGTAATACGTTTGCCCATATATTCGATGGCGAGCGCTTTGATACTGGAAGTGTTACGGGCTACCTTGATGCTACCGTAGAGTTTGCTCTGCGAGATGAAAAATTGAAAAACGAAATGGAAAGAATAATTGTTGAAAAAGTAAAAAAATATTCTTTAAAGGTATAATTAAGATGATAAAAATTATAATAACTCTGTTGATAACCATGAATAGCAGTTTCGCAGCAATACCAACTCTTGAGGGATTGTTACGCAATGGCACTAATGCAGAATTAGAAGAGGGAATATACTTATTTCAGTTTCAACTAAAGGAACAAGGATTAGAAGGTCAAAAGGAAATTGTTCGAAATAAAAATGAAATGGAAAGCAAAGTCTTTTCAAATATAGATGAAGCACAATATTTCGTGGATTTTTATATTAAAAAAGAAAGTGATGATTATCGCTTGTTACAAGTACTCTATAAAGAGGTGGATAAAGTAAAAGAGGTTATCGATACAGTGTACTTTTCAAGCTTTATATCAAGAATAAGGCGTGAAAACGATATTGAAAAATTGAGTTTTTACTCAATCGCGTTTTCACTTTTAGCGAATGATTCGGTTGTTGCAAATAATCTCTTGAAAAAGATAGATCCCAAATACAAAACGAATAAAGAACTAATGGACGAGGAAAAACTTGTTCTTTTTGAAAAATATAAAAAATATCTGGTGATGACTAATAAAGACAGCTCATTAAAAGCTAGCTTAGAGTCACCGATGAAGCCTCACGATAGTGAAGATAGAGAGTTAGTAAATAGAGTTATCAAAAAGCCGATGTATCAAAGACCTGGTAACATTAGACTTGTAAAACTTGAGAACGAATTCTTTTGGGCCGCTGATCTGACCGGTGCGACATTATATTTTGATAACCCAACTCATAACTTTAAACGAATTAATGTAAATACTTTATCCAGCAATATACTTTTAAGTGTGGATGAGTACTTTTATTTCAATGCAAAAAGAATCGTTCCACGAAATATATACATCAAAAGCGGGGCAGATAAATTATTCAGAATGACATTTAAAAATTTAAAATTTTTATCTGATAAAAAAACCAAATTGGCCAAAAAGTTTACGGACTTATCTAAAATGATGACAAATAAAGAAAGGCCAATCTTATTTAGCTTTTTATTATAATGACGACATCTGTTGGACGATTTGCTGTCGATACAGTTTTCTCCGATTCTATTTTGACATATAAGATTCCAAACACTCTGACTTTGACTAAAGGTGAGCTTGTGGAGCTACCATTAGGAAGAAGGAAAGTGAAAGGAATGTTTCTGGACTATGAAAAAGACTTTCCTAAGGATATTAAACTCAAAGAGGTCGTGGGTAAACTAGATTGGGGTTTTGATTTTCCCGTAGGTAATATTGATTTACTTTGGTGGTGTGCCAATTATTACCATTACCCTCTCGGTAAACTTGTTTTTGAGACATTGCCGAAGCCACTCAAAAGACCAAGGGCGGTGGCACGTATTTATGGGCATGGAACAAAAGAGCTTAAACTTTCGCCACTACAGGAAGAGGCGGCATTTGAAATACGCAAAAATATGGAAGAGTTTAAGCAAAGCTTAGTTTATGGAGTGACGGGCTCTGGAAAATCCATGATTTATTTGGACTTGATCAAAAGTACGATAAAAAGAAACAAGTCGGCCTTATTAATTATACCTGAAATTAATTTAACACCCCAATTGTTGGATATGGTTTCAGACTATACCGATGGAGAAATCATCTCCTATCACAGTAACTTAAACAATTCGGAGAAGTTCCAAATTTGGAATTCATTGATCAATGATAAAGATCCAAAAATAATAATTGGTGTGAGAAGTAGTATTTTTCTTCCGTTTAATAATTTAGGTTTAATCATCGTAGATGAAAGTCATGATTCATCTTTTAAACAAGAAGATCGATGCACGTATAATGCGAAAGATGTTGCCATAAAGAGGGCACACTTATTAAGTATACCGGTCATTTTGGGCTCTGCTACCCCAACATGCGAGGACCTAAAGCGCTGTACGGATCAAAACAATACATATTTTTTAAATCAAAGATTCAATGATGTGCAATTACCTGAAATTGTTTTAATTGATAAAAAAAATGATTCATCAAAAAATCCATTGAGTGATGAATCCGTTCTTGAGATTAAAGAATCTCTCGAGCATAAAGAGCAGGTATTGGTATTCATTAATAAATTAGGATATTCAAACTTTATCTATTGTAATGTTTGTGGCCATAAATTCGAATGCAATAACTGTACAAGTAACCTCACATTTTTTAAACGCCAAAACATACTTAAATGTAATATTTGTAATTTTAGTATGGCCAAACCACACGAGTGTCCAGAGTGCAGTAATTTGAATTTATTGCCAAAAGGACATGGAACAGAAAGGATACAGGAATTTCTTGAAGGACAATTCCCCGGTAAAAAAATCGTACGTTTTGACCGCTCGGAAATTACTAATTTTGAAAAATTAAAAGAAGTATTGAATGAATTTCATTCAGGAAATATAGATATCCTTGTCGGCACTCAAATGATTTCTAAAGGTCATAATTTTAAAAACGTCAACAAAGTAATTGTCCTTGGCATAGATAATGTTTTAAATTTCCCCGACTTTCGCGCAAAAGAAAAAGTATTTCAACAATTAGTACAAGTCAGCGGTAGGGCCGGAAGATATAAAAAAAGAGGTCGAGTCGTTATTGAAACCTTTTATCCTGAAAATGACTTATTTAATATTATTGAAAACGAGGAATTCCCAAAGTTTTATCAAGAAGAATTAGACCTACGAAAAATGTTTCAATTCCCACCCTATAGCAAGTTTATTTTGATTTATTTGATTGGGACAAACTTAAATGAAGTTGAATCTGCGGCTAAAGACTATGCTCGAGCTTGCCACTCTTTAAGGGAAAAGCATTTTAATAAAGTAGAAGTAATTGGTCCGAGGCCAACATTAGTGGAAAAAAGAGTCAATAAGTATAGTTGGTGTATTTTGCTAAAAAGCAATGAGGTTATTGAGCTTCATCAATTAGTTAATAATATCTCTAAATTATTAAAATTAAAAAGCGGCATTCAAGTTAAATTGGATGTTGACCCCATCAATATCCATTAATTTCGTAAATTATCCGCTATTTCATTAAATATTTGTCAATTTCTGCCGAATAGTAAATTGAAAAAGTTTGCTTTACGAGGGTCAACAAATGCAGAAATTCAGATTAAACGGATTAATTGTATCAGGGTTATTATTGGCCAGTGCTGGCCATGCTAATGTGGTAGGCCGTGGCGACCTGAGTTTCCTGGGTGAAGATGACTCTGGCGGGAAAGCTTATACCTCTGTTGAAACAAAAGGTGAGACGAATCCTGTAGGTAAAGAGGAAGTCTGTAATAATTCAACAGATGAGCGCTATTTACCATTAGGTCTTCTGAAAAGGGCAATACTTTTTCCTAGTAAAATTAAAATTTCATCAGATAAAAATGGTAATGCTAAAGTTAAATTACCAAGGTATGTTAACGCCTGTTTAGACCTTAAATTGGAAACTCAAAGAATAGGCAATGACGTTTTCATTCGCTTTAAAAATAAGTATAAATATACAACAGCGGACTTAAGTACCAAGGAAATGGCCGATAATGAAAGTGATAAGTATTATAATTGCTTAAAAAATAAAGGTCTATTAACACCCGCGGGCGCCCTAAATTATGAAAAGGCCAATAAAAATGGACTTATTTCTTATCGTTTAGAAATTCCTTTCAAAGTCAATATTCGTAAAAAAGATGAAAGCCATTTCGTATATTTTGGCTCTTCTGTTATTAGCGATTATGGCATTGGCCATAAAGCGAGTGCTTCAAAAGTACCAAGTAATTGGAAGTGTATGGCATATGAAAATATCCATGGAAGCGATCCCTTGGAACTTTATACTTCTACAGAGGATCGGGAATACAAAAGAATTGTCAAAATTTGTCAAAATGGTAAGGATTATGACGAAATTTTAAAAGAATTGTCTCGCCTTGATAAAAGTTCTCTTGGAAATGCAAAATTATTGAAATCTATTCTCGGAGAAGCACTTGATAAATTACATGCTGAAAATGGTCAAAAGGCTTACGCAAGATTAATGGAAATTGAAAAAGAGTTCAAATATAAAAAGGGAGAGCTTAATAGCGAGGAAGAGTCTGAAAGACTTGCTGACGAATATGTTGATAACTTAAAAGAATATAATAAGTATGTCATACGCCCTGCAATTAAAGAATTAGATGGATTAATGAAGTTAAGAGGATCAAAAAATAGTGCTAAATTTGATAAAAAAATAAAAGCACTTAACGAAGCTATCGGTAAATATGAAAAAGGGTCGAGTAAAAGACAGGCCATGATGCTTGACCATTTTAAGGAATATAATCTAGGAGACCAGGCCCGTGCTGTAAAAGGAGTTCTTTTAACGAGTCAATATTATAGTCAAGTCTATAAAGGGCGTAGAGATAAACGGGGTAAGCAATATACAATCGCACAAGCTGATAAACAAATTCGCAAAACTTTGGCAACATTTGAAGATACACATTTACGTGATTGGCAAAATGATTATGACAGTCGTAATGGTAGCAAAAAAGCCGTTTATACCGCGAGAAGAGAAATGCAACGTCGTAAGCGGAAGATGGATTATGATTACCAAGCGTATCAACAAAAAGAGTCAAAATATCAAATGAAATACTGTGGTAAAACATTTTTTGGAACGGTCAAAAATCCTATGGCATGCAAAAGGTTCACCAATGGCAAAAGTCGTCGACAAAAAGCTTTTCTAAGCAGAAGGAAAAAAAGCCTTTTGGCGTATAGGGGCGCAAGCGAACGCCATAATCGTTATTCTCGTAATTTTGAGCGTTATAGGGAAGAGTTGATGCAGGATCGAGAAGAGAACGATTATTATTACGATAACTTCGCCATCAATGGCGGAGCTTATATGGGCGATGATTCAGACGGTTTTTGGGATGACTACTCGTATGGCCAAAATGGGGGTCCTTATAATTATCAATATGATGCAGGAAGTTGGGGTAATCAGTATTCTATGGGCTATGGCCCCGGAATACAGGGGCCAACAGGTAATTTTCAGGCGAATGGCAACTACCCACCAACTGGTAATTATCGCCAGCCAAGTTATATCATGCCACAACCTGGCAGGTCTCAAGGACTTCCGTACTAAAAGTGAACTGCTGAGCGAATCTGGGCGACAAATGAGTCTTTAACAGAGTTGGGAGTCGCTGTATTGGTATAGCCAAAGTAATCGCCGGTAAAAAGGTATCCAAGGCTACTGCCAATGGAGACTTCACTGTTCCACTTGTAATCCAGGTTTAAATCAAGCTCCATACCCATATCATTTTCTTGATTGAAATCAGCTGTAAATGATTTATTAGTCATATGGTTAAAGGCGAGGTTGCCAGCTTTAGCGACTTGCTCTGCCTGTGCATAGATAAATGCGGTATTAAAGGTCCATTTTTCAGACGCATAAGTTCCGCTTAATTTAATATAATTAACATTATTAACATATGAATCGTAGAGGCTACGAGAATTGGCCCCATCCGGGTTTGAGATAGCGCGCATATTATATTTAAATAAGAGGTTGGCAATTTGGTAATTGGGGTTGAGATACATGGCCTCAAAATTGGCCTGATTACCATCATCACCTTTAACTTTCCCGGCATCAAGGCCTAAGGACCAGCGCTTAGAAAGTTGGTAGTTACTTTCGAAAAGAAAGGCCTTGGCCTTATATTTGGTGTTTTCTTGAAATAGGTTGCCAATATTTCCACTTAAGATAGGAATTTCGAGAGCAAAATTAAAATTACCAAAGCCTTTTTTGAAAAAGAGGTCTAGGATCTTAACGTTTGTTTTTCCAAGGCTTGTATAGCTATTATAATTGCCTGTAGAGGGGTCAGGAAGGTTTTGTGAAGTTCCTGCCGTCAACTCTGTATTGAATGAAGAGTTTTGTTTCTTGGCGAAAAGAATACCAAAACCGAGATTTTTACTGACATTATCATAGGTAAGGGCAGCACCGTACTCTTTAATTTTGGTTGCTCTCGTTAAAGAGCCAAGGCTACCTATTTTTGCCCAATAGGGTGAGATTTTAAAATTACCAAGCTTAAGATTCATAGTAAGTCCATCACGAACTAATGAATGTCTATCCCAAGTTCCTTCACCATTGTGAAAAACAGCTCCTAGTCCATAATGGAAAGAGTGTCGACCAATCTGATAAGTGGCGGTATCAGAATAAAGTTCCATATAAAGTTTATTGATGAGAAGAGACTTATCATCATCACTAAAATTCATACTATAAAGAGTGTTACCAAAACCAGGCTCAAGGCTTTGAGTTGAATTATCCCCTAAGCGACCACCGCGGCCATAACCGGATGAGAATTCGGCCTTAACTGTTGCTGCATCGTTAACAAGAATAACCGGATTGAGGCGAAAGATATAGGATTGGAAGGAAGAATTGGCATGGTTGCCTGTTGCTAGAGGAACCTCTTGTGTTCCCATGTTGCCAGCGTTGCCAAGGTTGCTATCATCAGTAGTTTTTTCAATTCGCCTAAAATTATCGATTAGGGTAGAATCAACACCAAAGACACCATGCCAGTCGACAGGCAAAGCTTGGGCTTGAGAAGTAATAAGTAGCAAGAGGCCAAGAAAATAATTGCGCTTCATATTATTTGCGTCTCCGGTAATAGTCTTAAGACAAAAAATTGCTTCGTAATGATAGTGAATTAGGGTCTTTAAGTAAAGTTGTAAGGTTTAAGATGCGTAGAGTAAAAATAGTCCTTATTGTTTTTTTGCTGAGCGTTGCTGGTTTGAGTATCGTGCTGGGCCAGTTTGTTGATGATGTTATTACAGATATCAAAAGCAAAGAACAAAGGCTCGTTAATTTCGAACCTAGGGGGAAAACTCTTCTTTTTGAGGAAGGTAGCCATTTAAATAAAGAAGATATTCGATTTATTTATGGGCTAGTACGCAGCGCGCCCAACTATCAACAATGGCTTCAAGCAAACTCTGAAACCTTAATTACTCAAGAAAATAATTTATTATTAATGAAAGATTTATCCCTCGATATTGCTGGTCCCGAACGCTGCGATAGTAATTCTTTTTGTTTAAAACTCTATCAAAAATTAGAAAATATCCCCTCCCTCATTTGGCGCGGATTGATCGGGATTGAAGATAATCGCTTCTTAGAACATAGTGGCCTTGATTTTTTTTCAATTATGCGAGCAATTTTTTATGACATTAAAGAAATGAGTTTTAAGCAAGGTGGCTCGACCCTCACTCAGCAAATGGCAAAGAATTTATTTTATTCCAATAAAAAAACCATCTCAAGAAAAATTAAGGAGATGGTGGCGGCACTTTATTTGGAAAAAAAATTACAAAAAGAAAGAATTATCGAATTATACCTTAATGAGGTCTATTGGGGCTCTCATCATGGAATCCAAATTCGCGGTTATTTTATGGCCAGTATGTATTATTTTAATAAAAGACCGCAAGATTTGAATTCTTTTGAAGTATCTATTTTAATTGGACTTCTTAAGGGGCCATCTTTTTATAATCCTCTTCGTCATTTGGACCGACTAAAGGTACGCACTAAAGCGGTGATGGATCGGTTAGTAAAAGTGTCTCTTTTAGAAAAGGATAATATTAAAATTTGGTCCGGGCCTGATTGGGAGAACTGGGTCAAATCATTAAAGTCGCGATTGAGAGATGGCCGTTTTATGGCACTGGCACAATCTATTTTTGAACCGGTTGATGATGATTTATTTTATGAAAAATTTCTATTAACACTTCATTCAAATGAAGTGGTGTCAGATTTAAAGAGTAAGTTTAAGGGAATGGACTTTGCCTCAAAGGTTTTAATTAAAAAATTAAATTTAAATAAAGAAATAAGAATTTATACAAAGTTTGAACGTGCCAAAAATATTGCGATCGAAAAAGAGAAGCATCAAGTTGGTAGTATTTTAAAGCCTATGATTTATTCATTTTATACTAAGAAAGGACTTCTTTTTACAGATTATGTTTCAATGGACACTATTGAATTAAATATCAAATCAGGAAAGTGGTCTCCAAAAGAAGGATACCGCAACTTTCCTAAGGAAGTAGAAATAAAAGAGGCACTATTTAAATCATACAATAGGCCAGTTGTCCGATTGGCCGAAAAATTTGGCTGGAAAGAATTAGAAGACTATTTAATTGGCATTCAAATTCCCCTACAGACTCCCTTAAAAGAATATCCAGCTCAACTATTAGGTTCTGTTGAGATGTCTTTGAATGAAATTCAAAATTCCTATGAGTCATTTGTCAAAGCGGATTGCGCTAATGGGTTTGAAAAATCGATTCTTCATTTAATGAGCGACCCTAAAAATACCACCATTAAAAATCATGTAGGGCCGATTTTAGGTGAACTCGCCTTTTTTGGCAAAACTGGGACAACCAACAATGGAATGGATAATTGGTTTGTTTTTTTTGATGGTGCAACGCTTGGTATTGTTTGGACAGGTGTTGAAAAGAGGGATGTTATCAATAAGAATTTTCGATCATCTGGGGCCTCAACATCATTTGGGATATTTAAAAAGAGCTATGAAGCTCGAGGGAAGCGATTTCAGGAGCTTAGATGTTTAAATTGATTTAAAAAAGCACTTGCGAACTCACAAAACGTTGGCTATATTCAAAATTCGAGTGTTGGGGTATCGACAAGTTGGTAAGTCAACAGATTTTGATTCTGTCATGCGCAGGTTCGAGTCCTGCTACCCCAGCCATTCGTAACTTTTTCATCTGAGAACGTTAAATGAAACGTATTGTCTTAGTATCAGGTTCATCTAATCTCCCTCTCGCAAGTAAGATCTCTGAACAATTAGAAATTCAATTAGTCGACCCGCAACTCGTTCGTTTTGCAAATGGCGAGATTTTTTGTGAGATTGAAAAAAATGTTCGTGGTGCAGATGTTTTTGTTCTGCAATCTATGTCTGCCCCAGTTAATGACCATTTGATGGAAATGCTTATTATGTTCGATGCTTTAAAAAGGGCATCCGCTGCTTCAATTACTGCCGTCATTCCTCATTATGGCTACGCTCGCCAAGATCGTAAAGTTTCACCACGTACTCCAATATCAGCAAAGCTGGTTGCCGACCTATTAACAGGTGCAGGGGCAACTCGTGTGATCACTATGGATCTCCATACGGGTCAAATCCAGGGCTTTTTTAATATACCTTTTGATAATATTTTCGCATCACCAGTTTTGATTGAATACCTTCAAGAAAAAGTGATGACTGAAAATACTATTTTTGTTTCTCCTGATGCAGGTGGTGTCGAAAGAGTAAGGCATTATGCTAAAAAATTAAAAACAGATATCGCAATGATCGACAAAAGAAGAACAGGAAAAAATGTTGCCAAGGCGATGAATGTGGTAGGTGACGTGAACGGAAAGGATTGTATCATAGTCGATGATATGATTGATACGGCAGGAACTCTAATTGAAGCATGTAAGGCCCTTAAAGATAATGGAGCAAAATCGGTGATTGCTTGCGCCACTCACCCAATCTTTTCTCATCCTGCATTAGAAAGGATACAAAAAGCGAAGGAATTGGATCAAGTCATTGTAACTGACACTATTCATTTAAATTTATCTGACGATGAGTCTTCAAAAATTAAAGTATTATCAACAGCGGAAATATTAGCGAAGGCCATTCATCGTACCTTCAATAACGACTCCGTGAGTTCGTTATTTTTATAAGGTAAAACATGTCAAATTATTTAATTGTTGGGCTTGGAAACCCCGGTAGCGAATATTCTCAAACAAGGCATAATATTGCTTGGCAGTTACTGGGTCGCGTCGAGGGCGGATTTAATTTGCGCTGGGTAGAAAAATATAAAGGTTTATTGAGTAATTATCGTAGTGATGGCAAAACATTCTATTTTTTAACGCCTAATACTTTTATGAACTTAAGTGGTAGAAGCGTTGCGCTTTGTTTAAACTTTTATAAAATACCAATTGATAAGGTTATTGTGATTCATGATGAACTAGATCTTGACTATGGCGTTATTACTTTCAAACGGGGCGGTGGATTAGCTGGTCATAATGGTCTAAAATCCATTAAGGAAGAATGCGGCACTCAAGAGTTTCTTCGCATGAGACTAGGAATTGGTAGGCCCACCCATGGAAATGTTTCCTCGTACGTGTTAGGGAAGTTTTCAAATGATGAGCAATGTGTCTTTGAAACATATATGGATAAAGCAGGCCAGGCCCTTAAGGAATATATCGATAATGGTTTTTCCAAAGCCGCGCAAAAATATAGTAAAAAGAAACTAATTTAGAGGATAATATGAGTTTAAATTGTGGAATTGTAGGACTACCTAATGTTGGAAAATCAACTATCTTTAAGGCCGTGACGGCGGCACCAGCAGAAGCTGCAAATTACCCCTTTTGTACAATCGAGCCCAATGTGGGAATTGTCGATGTTAAAGATAATCGACTTAAAAAACTAACGGAATTAATGGATCCGCATAAGACAATTCCTGCAAGTGTTGAGTTTGTAGATATTGCGGGTCTTGTTAAAGGGGCTTCTAAAGGGGAAGGTCTTGGGAACCAATTTTTAGGGCATATTCGCCAGGTCGATGCAATCATTCACGTTGTACGTTGCTTTGAAGACACAGAAGTAGTGCACGTTAACGGAGCTGTGAATCCTGTCGAAGACATTAGTATTATCAATATGGAATTGGCCTTAGCAGATCTGGAAGTCGTGGATAAAAAGCTGACGAATCTTCCAAAACAAATGAAAAGCCAAAATAAAGAAATTTCAAATAAAGCAAAGGCCTTGAAGCCAGTACTCGAAAATTTAAAAGTGATTTTAGAAGAAGGTGAATCTGCAAAAACTGCAGATTTAAATAAAGAGGAGCTTGCACTTATTGAAGATCTCAACCTAATCACTCTTAAAAAGGTTCTTTATCTTTGTAATGTCGATGAAGAGGGAATGTTAGAAGATAATGATCTTGTTAGATATGTAAAAGAATTTGCTGAAAAAGATGGCTCCTTGACATTAAAATTATGTGGTAAATTGGAATCTGAAATAGCTTCTCTAGATGATGAAGAAGACAAAAAAGAATTTATGGAGGCGGCAGGTATTGAAAAGTCGGGGCTAGAGGAATTAACAGTCATGGCCTATGATATGTTAGGGTTTCGTACTTATTTTACCGCCGGTAAGCAAGAAGTTCGTGCTTGGACATTTAGAGATGGGGCCAAAGCGCCTGAAGCAGCTGGCGTTATCCATACTGATTTTGAAAGAGGGTTTATTAAGGCCGAAATTTTCCATTGTGAGGATATTTTTAAGCTCGGGTCTGAGCAAAAGGTTAAAGAGGAAGGAAAGTTAAGGATTGAAGGTAAAGAGTATCTTGTTCAAGATGGGGATGTCATCCATTTTAGGTTTAATGTTTAATCCAGGTTCTTTTTTATCTGATTGATCCTTTCTTTGATTGCATTAATATCATCAAGGTTCTCTAGATCATTAAGCTCTTTCATTAAAAGATCCTTTTGTTCCTGATGGATACGCTCGGTCAATGTTCCCTGTGAGAGAAGTCCATTTAGGATTTCACTTAGTTCACTAAAATAATCGCCCTTTCTTAAAATGATCGGGGTATAGATATGAGTTTTTCTAAAAGTTTGTAGTTCCTTTTTAATTTTATATATTGGGCCTGCAATTTTATGGGTGAGAAAGATAAAGAAAAGAAATACAAGGCCACATGTCATTATCTGCCAAGAAGCTAGAAGCACGATAATGGAATTTTTCATTTCCGCTAGAGCTTCAATAGAGTTTGGCTGTAGTATCTTTGCAGTAAAGAATATTAATTCCTTAATACTGAGCATATAGGGCAGGGTTGTCACGAGCACAAAAATAACACTTAAAAGTGAAATTTTAATTTGAAAGGGTTTGTCGATTAAAATGATTCGTCTTTTATAGTCTTTTTCTTTCATAGTTTTATTATAATCGATCTCTTCATTTCAGTAATAAGAATCTTTTTTGCCTAGAAGAAACAATTTCTCGACGTTTTTATTCAAAGTTTGATAAATGTAACATATATGTCCGGAGGATCCATGCAATCAAAAGTAGAAGCTGTATTTAAAGAAGTAACTAATCCCAATACTAGTAAGAGTCTTTTTGACGAGTCGCGTCTAGTGTCGATAAATGGCCAGGACTCAGAGCTTATTATTGAATATAGACGCGATGGAATTGATCCCCAGCAAAAGAGAGCACTTGAGGGTGAGCTTCGCACAAAACTAGCGGCAGCAGGCTTTGATGAGATTACCCTTAAAACGGTTTCGACGGATCGGCCTGAGGTCACCCAAGAGAAGCAAAAACCTGAGAGTAAGGCCAATCTACAGGCCGGTCATGGCCCTGTAGGGGCAAATAAGAAAAGAATTCCAGGTGTTGGGAAAGTCCTAGCGGTGAGTTCTTGTAAAGGTGGAGTCGGTAAAAGCACCGTCGCAGTTAATTTGGCCTATGCTCTGACCAAGGCCGGCAATAAGGTGGGGGTATTGGATGCGGATATTTATGGTCCAAGTGTCCCGACCCTGATTGGTAAGACTGATGCCAAGCCAATTGCGAGCGAATCGAAGAAAATCCTTCCTGTTGAGAAAGACGGAGTTAAATTTATGAGCTTTGGGTTTTTCATACCTGAAGGGGATGCCGTTATTTGGCGTGGTCCTATGTTGGGAGGAGTTCTCAATCAATTCTTTTTTGATGTTGATTGGGGAGAATTGGACTATCTGATATTAGACCTCCCTCCGGGAACGGGTGATGTGCAATTATCCATGACTCAATTAACAGAGATTGATGCTGCCCTTATTGTTACAACTCCTCAAAATTTGGCCCTTAAAGATACTATTAAAGGCATTAATATGTTTACCAAGGTTAAAATTCCGACCATGGGAATGGTGGAGAATATGAGTTATTTCGTGACAGAAGAATCTGAAAAGAAATACTACATATTTGGAGAAAGCCGGACTAAAGAAGTCTGCCAAGATTTAGAAGTACCTTTTATAGGTCAATTACCTATTGATATTGACCTAAGAAGCTGTTCGGATTTAGGGACACCTTATATGTCTCAGAATATTTATGAAGGCCATTCAATATGGAAGTCATATCTTGATTTGGCCTATTCGGTGGAAAAATACTTTAATAAAACTAGTGAAAAAAAGGGATTTTTTAGTAAACTTTTTAATAAATGAAACTGATCTCTATTCTTGAAGAGAAGTCCGCAAAAGGATTTGTCGGCAAAATTAATATTCATGATAAAGAAAGTCAAAGGCACCTTGGTGTTATTTGGCTTTCTCGTGCAGAAATTATTCAGTTTGAATACCGTGAAAGACGAGGGGAAAAACTATTTTATCTATTCCTTCTCGACACTTTGAAAAATCCCCACCTCTATAGCTTTATTTCGGAACCAGAATTGACTGTCGCTACTGCGGATTTTAATTTGTCTATAAAGATGATTAAGGGAGAGGTAGAGTCGATTCTTAAGCGCCTACAAAAGTTGCAGAAATATCTACCCTCTAAAGAACTTTTATTTTATCGCAAACAGGGTAAAGTTAAAAGCTCGTTTATAGAGTCTAATCTTTTGAATTTATTAGTTGGTCCAATGACGCTCTCACAGCTTGTATCAGCATCAGGCTTTTTCGAAATGGAAATTATTGAAAACTTATTTAAATTAAAAAAAGATGGTTGTATTGCTATAAAAAGTTATAATAATAGTGCAAAAGAATAATTTTGAAATGAGGAAGAATAGGTGAAAACACAATCTCATAATCAAGGTGAACTCAAAGAGCTCAACGTTAATCTCGAAAAAGAAGTTGTAGAAAGCATGGAGAAAATGGCCAAGCATACAGGCATTACGTTAGACGAGCTTGTTGTTATTGCTCTTAAGCGCTTCCGCGCGAGTCACGCTGATTACGAAGGCAAAAGTCCGCATCTCGATTAAATTTGCGCATATTTTGAAAAACTGCCTAAAGTTTAAACATCCATCTTTTTAAAGAGTTTTCCTCTTTCATTTCTATATGGACGCAAAATCAATAAATTGTAGGCTTTTTCGTCTAAGTTTGATTAAAATTTAACCATATCTCACCGTGGCATGCTCCTTGCACATACTTAGGTATCGTATAAGGAGTTAAAGCTATGTTTGGGCAACTGAATAAAAAACGCATTGTTATTATTGGAAGTTTATTTTCCATTGTGACCTTTGCGGCCCAATTTGGCGGGAGTAACTTCTATCGGGATCAGGATTTTAGTGAAGAATCAATACTTGGATATGAGCTAGAGGAATCCGCCCCAAGAGTCATTGCTTCAAGTCGGCCAAAAATTAAAGTTTTAAAAATTACAGATCCAAGTCACGTTAATGGTACTTGGGAAATTATGCGTATTCTCGATGAAAACTCCGAGGTTCACTTTGACAAATACAATAATGAAGAAGACCAATTATCTGAAATAATTGTCGACTTTCAACATACAATGATAAATGAGGAAGATTATGTAAGAATTGATGGTGACGAAGACCAGCTTTACCAAGTTTTCTTTTTATCAGAAACAACGATTGCCTTAGTTAAAGAGTTTAACGGTGGATATGAAAGAATTGAAGCAAGGCGGGTTATTAAAAGAAACCTTGAAGAAGAAAAACTCGCTGTTCAATCAGATTCTCAGAATAATAAGGATAATAATAAAATTAAAGGTGTTCCTAACCTTAATGATGGCGAATATTATATTATAAATGCTTTAGACACCTTGCGATCAAGGGATATCGTTGGATCAGATAAACTTGAAGGTAAGGTTGTTATACAAAATGGTGAGATTTATATTCAAGAAATAGTTCTTCATTTAGGATCTAAAAAAGAAACACAGGCCTTGTCTCTTGAAGGGGAGATTAAAGATGGAGGAGTCTTTTCAGGCCTTAATCTCGATAATAAGATAGTAAGTGGTATTATTACAGCAAATGGAAAAGATGGGTTTCGTATTCGTTTTGGCACAGGTCCGCTGCAAAATGCGATCATTAATATTGTGACAGAAGAAGCCTATGAAGTATTTCTTGAAAAAAAGGAAATAGCAAAAGAGAATGAAGAAAGAAGTGAAAAATTAAAGAAAGAAAAAGAAATGGATGTCGAAGTGAGAGATGAGAGAGATCAATCTAGGGCAAAACCAGAAAACCATGAGCTCGGTTACCAGTTCTAAGAAAAAAGGCCGTATTTCTACGGCCTTTTGAAATTTAACTAATTATTTTAATAATAGCTTAAGTTCTTCTTTAAGAATTGGAACAATTTGAAATAAATCACCAACGATTCCGTAATCTGCTTTTGTAAATATGGGGGCATCAGGATCAGTATTGATGGCGACGATAACTTTCGAGGTCCGCATACCGGCAAGATGTTGAATGGCCCCAGAAATTCCACAGGCAATATAAAGAGAAGGAGAAACGGTTTTACCCGTCTGGCCTACTTGCATCGCATGGGGAGCATAGCCGGAATCAACTGCAGCTCGAGAAGCACCAACTGTGGCACCAAGTACATCTGCAAGTTCTTCTAAAATTTTAAAGTTTTCTGCATTTTTCATAGCGCGTCCACCAGAAACAATAATATTGGCTTCGGTTAGATCGAGCTTTTCTGATGCGCCCTTAATAATTTCTTTAATTGTCGCTCGAATACTGCCAGAATCTGCAGCTACTTCGTTCTTATTACCGCTACCAGCTTCCGGGCTTTCAGGTAAGCCTAGGGCATTGGGTCTAACAGTGACAAAGTGGGGCTTCGGCCCTTGAATTTTAACTTTAGCGAGACATTTCCCAGCAAAAAGTGGGCGTGTTCCGTGAAATTCATCATTTTCAAAAAGAAAGTTAACGACTTCACTGGCCATGCCTGCATCAAACATTCCAGCTAATCGAGGAAAGAAATCTTTTCCAGCTGAAGTTGCACCACCAAAAACATAATCATAAGAGTTTGCTTTGATAAAATTGCTAAGAGCATTGGCATACCCTTCAGGAGAGTAATTGTTTAATTGGTCATTTTTCAGGATATGAATATTTTGAGCACCATGTTTGGCGAGCTCTTGAATAGATTCTTCTGAAAGATCTCCGATGTGAATAACGTCCGTAGTTTGACCATTTAGTTTACCTAAAATTTCAAGAGTCACGGATTTTACATGTTGGTTAGTCGATTCTGTAAAAACGAGTATATTGGCCATTATAGATTCCTTTAAATTACTTTTGCTTCATTTCTTAAAAGTTGAACAACTTCTTTTACAATTTCAGGTTGCTTGGCCTCGTCTGTGGCCTCAAATTTTTTGCCTGCGGGTTTTTCAGGAGGCAATTGAAAATCTGAGTAAACAACTCTTCTGTCGTCATCAGAGACGCCGACATCTGAAAGTGAAAGTTGGGTGAGAGGCTTTCTCTTCGCTTTCATAATTCCTGGTAGAGAAGCGTAGCGAGGAGTATTTAGTCCTTTATTGCAAGCAACGAGACAGGGAGTTGAAAGGTTATAAACTTCAATTGCGCCGCCTTCAATTTCTCTTTTGGCAACAATATCATTTCCATTCGCTTCAAACCCGACAGCGATGGAAACAGAGGGGAGGTCTAGCATTTGAGCTAGAAGCTGTGGCACCTGTAAGCAATCATCATCGATGGCCTGCTTACCTGCAAGAATAAGATCAGCAGTTTTTCCTGACTTCTCAATAGCACCTTTTATTGATTTGGCAATCATATAACTATCTAAATTATCAATACTCTCAACGAGTATGGCCTCATCAGCTCCCATGGCCATGGCAGTTCTGAGGGCCTCTGTGTCTTTAACACCACCAACGCGTACTACAGTGACGGTCGATCCTGGATTAGAGGCCTTAAGTAATAGTGCCTGCTCTACTGCAAATTCATCGTACGGGTTCATAATCCATTTTACTGAACTTGTTTCGATGTAAGAGCCGTCTCCTGTGGGGATAACTTTAGTTTCTGTGTCTGGTACTTGTTTAACACAAACAAAAATATTCATTATGTCTCCTTTACTTATGATGACGAAGATAAAATTGTGAGACTAGATTAAGTCTAAAAAACGTTTCAATTATACCATTCCTTTTTATCTTTTCCATGAGTTAATAATACTTCAAGCTAATAGATCGTAAATCTTCGCTGCATCAGGAAGAAAGCGGCCAGGCCTGCTTATTATCGAGAACGATTAAATTAAATTTCTTGGCAAGATAGGGAAAGGAAGGGAGCTCAGCAAGAGGCTTGAGGATAAATTCTCGGTTTTGAATTTCAGAGTGGGGTATGGTTAACGCCGCACTTTGCTGAGATAGGTCATCAATAAAAAGGATATCGATGTCTATAGTACGAGGGCCCTTAGCTATTGTGCGGATGCGCCCCAGTACTATCTCTATTTCTTGGCAAATACGTAAAATGGATTCTCCATCCATCTTAGGTGTTTGATATTCAAGAATTTGGTTAAGGAAATGGGGCTGATTGGTATAGTCTACCGCAAATGATTCATAGACTTGGCTTTCTGCGATTAGCTGGAACTTCTCATTGAGAAGGACTTTCGCCTGCCCAAGGAATTTAAGCCGATGACCCTGGTTGCTGCCAATGGAGATGATTAAGCTCATTCTTTTTTAGAATCTTTTTGATCAGTATTTTCTTCTATTGCTTGAACAAGGAAATTTCCTTGGTAGCTGGGAATAATTGAGTCTGCACTGGGTTTTGGAGGTAGCTTGACGCCGCATCCCGTAAAAGACATTATTATTAAAAAGGTGACAATCACTATTTTAAAATTCAAATCCAAAGCCCCCATTAATGATATCTGTACCAAGGTCGAAACGAGCGAACCACCCTGGCACTAATCGTTTTAGCACGGTTATCCCAAAAATAAGAGAAGTTTTCTTAAGAGCATCAATTCTTTGGATATCACGAGCAAGAACACTAGGGTCCTGTGGATCTGTTGGATCATCAACACCTGCTCCCGGGCTAGATGGGTTAATCACTTGTAGCCCGAAATATGGCTGCAAAAAGGAGTATAGTGGAGCTTTAAAAGTATATTTTAGGCGGATTGTGATATTGGTTAATTTAGTGTCCAGTCCCACGTCGGGATAATTTTCGATAAGACTTTGCCCAAAAAGAAACTCCCCCCACATATTATCATCGACTTGATATTGCCAAGAAACGCCTAGTTGACTATAGCGTTGTGATGTTTGTTCTAATGAGAGGGCCTCGATTCTATTAAATAGACCAGAAACAATATTATCTGTTTTAATAAGACGGCGCCCATGCTCTTCTATTTCGAGCTTCTCATCAATAATAGCTGCTTCATTAAAGAGGTCTTGGTGTTCATTATCTAAAGAGTCTTTTTTTTGTTCAGACTTGATTTGAGTAAAGAGGGCGCGATCATCACCCCTAAAAATTTTAACACTTTGGCCAGGGGCAAAGCGCTTCCAAATATCGAGGTCATAAATTTTAAGAACCTTAATGCCGGAGTTCTGGTTATCAATTTTGGCCACGAGGCAACGTAAGAAAGGCTTACCTTCAGAAACAAGAGTGATAAAATCACCTTTATGAAAAGATTCACTTTTATAAGAGAGGACAAGTATTCGGCCAGAAGGACTAAGCTTGAGGACTGTCTCCTCGGGAAGTTCTTGGATCTGGACAGGTGTATCCTGGTTAAGTTCATCAAGAATGTCTTGAGAAAAGGACTGGACATGAGTCAGGGATAATAAAAAAACTAGAATTATTTTCATACTCAATAATTGTAATACTACAGTTTAATCAAAGCTAGGTAATAATAATTAAACCTGACCAAATTGGACGGGCGAACTTTTTTCCGGTTATCAGATAAAGGTTAAATATGGAGTTATTTCTGACGAGAAGTTTGTTGAGAAAAAAGAACAGGAGTGTCTTATGAAATTACTGAAATTGCTTATGGTGTTATCCCTTTTATTTAGTGTGGGATGTTCTAACAGCAAACGGAAAACAGCTAAAGATGAACAAAGCATGGAAGAAACAGTAGATGATGCAGACTTTATTGTTGATGCCGAAGATGAAGAATTAGTTACTGAAGACGGAGAAACTGGCGAAGAGGTTGCCGTCGATGAGGAAGAGATCGCAGAAGTAGATGAAGGTGGTGAGCCTGAAAATGTCGCGAAAGAAGCCTATGAAAATGAGGAAGAGATTGCTCCTGCACAAGGGATTGCATCTGCACCGGTAGGCCCAGGCGTTGAAATTGCTGGTGGTGTTGGCCAATATCGTGTCAAAAACGGTGATACCTGGATGCTTATTGCATTCAAAATCTATGGAGATTATCGTCGATGGAGAGAGTTGAGATCGTTTAACAATTTGGGTATTAACCTGAATACCGGTGATATGATTAAGTATAATAGGCCAGCTCAGGAATTTGTTTGGAGCCCCAACGGGTTGCCATATCTTATTAAAAGAGGTGACACTTTGGGTACCATTTCGGTGGATAAATATGGAACTGCTAAAAAATGGCGCTCTATTTACAACAATAACCGGCCATTAATTCAAGATCCAAATTTAATTTTTGCCGGTTTTACAATTTATTACGTACCAGAGAGAGATGTTGCTTCAGAATAGCAAACAAATGTTTGGAAAAGTACAAAGAGCCCCTTATATTATAGAGGGGCTTTTGTTTATGAAAATTCTGTCTTTCATGATGTTATTGATGCTTTTTAGTTGTGGTCATTCCAAAAATGACCTCAGGCTAAATTATAAGGATCTAGAGCAAGGAATTACTAACCAAGATTATATTGATCATCTGAAGCATTTAAAAAAATCCCTTGAAGCGAATAAAGAGTTAAAACTAATACCATTATCCTCTAATGGCCAAAAATACCTTAATTCTATTATTAGAAAAATAATAAGCAAAAACGAACTTTTATTTGATAGCCAAGAAGAGGTTAATGTCGTTGTAATAGATTATAAGAAACCAATTTGCTTTAGTCTTCCAGGTGGCTCGATTTATATAACGAATTATTTGTTAAGTGAGTTTTTGAAAAGTGAGGACGTTTTAATAGCTGTCCTGACATTGCAAGCAATTAAATCATTTAAAAAGATATATCCCAAGAAAATGCTTGTTCCAATTGGCGCCATTAGTCCTGAAAAATTATTAGGTCACCTGAAGTTACCTTTAGATGTGACAAATCAGCTCAATAAATGGGCATACATTATCTTAAAAAGATCTGGCTATGATGCTACAGCTGTGCTGAGCTGGATCCAATTACGTAATAAAAACCCCGCCGAGTTTTTTCTTCTTGATGGAAATGAATTAATTGCACAAAAAGAAGAATTTGAATTTAAGAAATTTTTAGCGGACCAAGGACAGGGGTTTAGCCATAATATTGAAAAAAACTCCAGTTATTCATATTATAGATTAATCTCAGAGATAAGTAGGAAAAGATGAAGTTAGAGCGGTCGGAAAGATTATTTGTAGAAGATCTAATACAAAGTAGTATAAATGAAAATTTAATCGAACAGGGGGCAATCCATCTCGAAAGACTCGCAGGGGATGCTTCTACCAGAAGATATTACCGCGCCAGGGTGGGAGATGCTTTATATGTCGCTTGTTTGGATAATCCAATTAATACTAAAGGTCAGCGAAACGAATTCGTTCGTGTACAAGAAGTTTTAGACTCTAATGAAATTCGCGTCCCCCGAATTATCGATAAATCGTTAAAAAAAGGCTTTCTCCTGGAAGAAGATCTCGGGGATGTCACTTTCTTGAGAGAATTGAGCAATATAGATAATGTTAGGAAAGAGGAGGCGCTCTTTAAGAAGGCCGTCGATTTGCTAATAAAGATTCATAATGTGGATATAAGCTCATACAGTAACGAACCTTTTGCGAAAATGAGCTTTGATTATAATAAATTATTTGATGAAATTCTATTTACCAAAAAATATTTTTTTGAAACCTTTTTAAAGGCAACATTAGATTCAGAAAGTGAAAAGGTTTTTGAAGAAGGATTTTCTAAAATCTGTGAGATATTAGCAAAAGAGAAAATGGTTTTGACTCATCGTGATTATCATAGCCGGAATTTAATGGTTAAAAATAAAGAGTTATGTGTCATTGACTTTCAAGATGCGAGACTTGGCATACCCCAATATGATTTAGTCTCGCTACTCGAGGATGCCTATTATTGTCCTAGTCTTGAGCTAAAACAAATAATGAAGACCTATTATTATGATAATTTTATCGCCAAAAAAGGTTTTCAGTCTCGGGAGCAATTTGATTATCTCTATGATCTGATGACGATTCAACGCATTTTTAAGGCGATTGGTAGCTTCTGTTATATCCACAATCTTCGTGATGATATTCGTTATTTGAAATATATTGGTCGTTGTTTTGAAGTGGTTCGAAAAAAACTTTTTAATCTAAAAGAGTTTAATGGATTGGCCAAATTGCTGAGCACTATTTATTATGAAAATTGATGCCGCCTATATCCTATGTGCCGGTCAGGGAACTCGTATGGGTCTCGTTGGTAAAGTTTTACCAAAAGCACTCTGGCCGATTGAAAATACATCTTTTCTTGATTATAAAATCAGCCGCCTAAAGGCTGCCGGTATTGAAAAAATAATAATAAATACCCATTGGGGTTATGAGTATATTCATTCATATTTAGAAAAGCTACATCCAGATGTCATCATTCTTCATGAGCCTGAATTACTAGGTTCAGGTGGTTGTATCCACAACTTAAAGAGCTCACCACTAAGTAGTGGTATTAGGAATCTCTTAGTATTAAATTGCGATATATTCCTCTCTCCTTTTGACTCTTTTATGCAATTTATTCAATCATATCAATATGAGGACGACATTATTCTTTTTACTATGAATGTTGAAAAAGGTGATGGATATAATGGGTTGGATTCATGTCAAAGTGGGCAATTTCTCGGTGTCATCCCTAACAAAGATTGTCCTGCAAATTACGAAACATTTACTGGTGTGAGTATTGTCAATTTAGATTGCTTGGATTTACAGATGGGTATCAGCTCATTTTTTAATTCAGTTGCATTGCCTGGTGAAAGGTCAATTAAAATGATCAATATCGATCAATTTGATTATTTGGATTTAGGCACGGTAGAATTATTTATCAAATACAATGCGGCCAGCGCAGAGCAATGCCGGGGCATTATAGATTTATCATATTTAAGAAGCAATGATTTTAAAGAATTGGAAATTAATCATAAAGTGGGAGTGGTTAGTCTGAAGTAGACTTTGATTCATCTTCGGCCTCGATAGCGTTCGTGGGGCATATATTTTGGCAAATACCACAAAGAGTACACGTCCAGTCATTAATAAAATACTCTTGTCCGTGTATCAAGATTGCCTTTTCCGGGCAAATTAACCTACAGTTATCACAAGCTATACATCGACTATTTATTTCTAATTTTGGTAACATAATTAAATTATAGCATTGTCAGAATATTAGAGAGGAGCGCAAAGCATATGAGAATTATTTACCGACCGTGGTCTATTTATAATTTTTGCTTTTATCTGATTTTTTCATTTTGTTTTTTCTTAATGTTTGGTCATCTTTGCGAATTGTGGTCTTTCGGGGATTTAAATGGCCTTTTAGCGTTTGTCAAAAAGTATCCCTTGCCATTATTAACCACGGGTGTCGCGCTTGTCTCTTCTTATCAACTAAAAGCATCTTCCATGAAGGTTTATATCTTACATGTTGTTTGTGTTTTTTCTTATTCGTTTTTTTTAACGCTTATAAATTTTGAACAAAAATTAACGATGGTGTTCATGCTCTTTCTACTCCTCTCATTTATCCTAAGTAGTTATTATTTTTACCACTTATGGCAGCAAGAGCTAAGTAAGGCCTGCTATTCCCCCAAGTATTCTGCGGAGGTTTTGGATCCTTATATTAAAAGTATCCATGAGGCAGAGTTGAAAAACGAGGAGTATTGCCTTCCTGGTATATTAACCAACTTAGATCACAACGGTGCTTTCATTAAAATGGATCAAGAGTCCACCCATGCCTTATCAAAAGTGAGAAATATTTCTCTGGTGCTAACTCTTGAAAGAGAAGTGCTAGAGCTAGAAGGGCGAATCTGCAGTACCTTACCAAATGGATTTGGTATCCAGTTTCAAGAAGTGTTAAAAAAAGACGATTATGATAAATGGGCAAAATTTTGTGATATTATTTTTCGTACAGGACTTACTTTTAATTAGGAATATTTAATGAATAAATTGATCTCTTTCTTTTTATTACTTTTTTTTGTTGCGTGTAACGGCCCAGGTACTCCAGAAAGTGCTTTAAAGGGCTTTGTTAATTTAAGCTTTAAGGGAAGTAAAGATAAAACCGACTATTTGGCACGACTAACAGGTCCACTTCTTGCTAAGTACTCCTCAATGGGCCAGGAAGAATTTAATAAGTTATTAATTGGTGAGGGTTTTAAGAAAAATAGTTTCAAGATACTTATTAAAAACTGCGAAGAACAAAAATGCTTTATTACCTATGTCATTAAATACAACCAAAAGGGCCAAAATTCTTCATATGATATTGATACCAAGAAAGTTGCGGAGCTCGTAAATGAAGACGATCGTTGGAAAATATCCGATGTTAACGATATTAAAACTTTTATCGATTCTTCAGAAGAAATACGCATTCAAAATTAATTAATTCCTAGGTCTTCCGATAAGATCATCATGAAGGATGAAGACAAATCAGGATTATATTATTTAGCATTGAACACCATTGAGAGATGCTCTAATGAGCAAGGACAATTAGCTTCTCCAGATATGGAGCGTTATTTTCGCCTCCGTGACTCCTTGGCGATGAGACCCGATAAAAGTATAATTGATATCTTTGCAAAAATTGATGATCCGAAGGCCATAATCATCTGCCTCCCAAAGAAGAATGGATATTTTAAGATGAGTTTTAATGGCGAGGAATATTTATTCCCAGAAAAATGGGATTTATTCCATACTCTGAGTGAGAAATTTTCAAAATCAAATGTTATTGAAGTTCCCACTGAATCTGCGTTTTCGACTTTCTGTGATGGCCTTTTTGGAGTGGAGTCTGGAGTGAAGGTTTTTTTAGTGGCGGTTGATAATAATTATTTTTTAATTCGCTTAGGTTGTGAACAAAAAACTTTGGAAGAGTTGATAGGAGCAGCTGCTTGAAGCAAATGCCCCTATCACTAAAAGCTTATAATCCTAAATAATAATCTTTCATCATCTTAGCATCAGTCTCTAAGTTTGGACTATTACAGATAATGTACCCACGGCAATCAAGTCGCTTAAGGGTATTAAGTAAGCCCTTCCAATTGAAATTAGAACTTTCCAAATTGAGATGTTTTAAGTCTCCTTTGGAGTTTGAACTAATTCCAGACAGGTGAATATGCATATTTTTAAGAGCATCTTCACCCAGCTCGTCGGAAAGTCTTGTCAGAACAGTTTCAAATTCTTCTTCAGTATTATACTCACCTGTTCGCGCATAGAGATGTGAAAAATCCATGCATGGAGCACAAGAGCCAACACTTTTAGTTAAAGTAATAAGTTCATCGAGCGAACCAAACTGGCTTGTTTTGCCGGTAAGCTCTGGCCTTAATTCAATTTCAATATCAAGGCGACCAAGTCGTTCTTCAATAACATTAAGACTTTTTTCAACGAGGTCAAAAACATCAAAAGGAGAATCCTTCATGTAAAAGGCAGCATGAAACGTCATTGATTCTGCTCCACAAAGATCTGAGATTTTTGCGGTTTGAATAATGCGCTCAACTGAAGAATCAATCTTGTCTTGCTCACGAGCATTGAGATTGATGTAATAAGGGCCGTGTGATGTTAGAGGAATCCCTAACTCATAAGAAATCTTTCTTAGGCCGGAAGATATTTCGTCCTTCATTCTTACACCATGAGCGAATTCCAATTGCATACAATCTAAACCAAGCTCATGTATTTTCTTAACCCCTTCAACGGGATTATTCTTTTTTTCGGTAGAATTAGGCACACCAGCTGTTCCAAACAGTAAACGATCAAAGTGCATTAAACCCCCTTCTATAAATCCTTTATTTTTATAATGATGCGTTATAGCCCTTATCGAGGTTTTTGTCTATAATAAGTCGAGAAACGTGGCCTTTATATAGACTCAGAGCGAAATGTTAAATATTTTTTTGTTAAAATTCCTAGTTCTTTTCACCTTGATTCTACCTCTTGGCGTTATCTATTACGCCTTTGATCATTTGTCGTGGAGCTTCTCTTTAGTGTGGACACTACTTTTGTTGATTATTTTCTTCTTTAAGGAAAAGTTAATTTTGGCCATGCTGGGGGCAAAAGAAGTTGATCAGTCTGACTTAAGTCTCGAGTTTTTACGAGCGGAGTCATTTATTACTGGCCGAGAAAACATTAGCTTTTACCGCTACGCAGGGGATAATACGATCTGTTTGCGAGGGCTAAGTGGCCGTTATTACTATCTTTTTGGTGGTCTCGATGAAGTTCGCCACTATAGTAAAGATTTGCGGGAATTCATCTTGGAAGAGTCGAATACCATTTTTAGTCATATAATATGCTTCATTGCCCTCATTGTTATGATGCTTACAAGAAGAGATCATTTGACCAAGCGTAAAGGTTTTTCTGTTGTGTATCAAATGCTTTTTATTTACTTGCGACCATTGATTGCTGTCTTGCTTTGGGCAAAGAAAAATTATTTAGCTAGATACTTTTCACTTAGCCTCGGCTTTATTAAAAATCATTTTAATGATTTTCCACTCGCTAGCGGCCAGGACTATAATTCTTATTTAGACTATTTATTGGGAGTTAAAAGTTTGAGGTTTGCAGGGAATAATAACTCTTTGTTTGATCAATTGGTGAGCTTGAAGTGAGGCTCCCGTCTTTTAAAAAGATAAAGGCCTTCGATTACACTAAATACTACCCTCTAGTTTTCACCATAGTTTTTGTTTTTATCCTGTTCCAATACTCATTTTCTACATTAGAAGCTATTTTTTATGATTGGCGTATAAAATTTGATTGGGGAGTATCACATAGTGATAGTTATGTTTTAGTCACTATTGATGAGGAGAGTGATGAGTACTTAGGTGAAACTTATCCTTATACATATTCCACACACTTTTCTTTTTTAGAAAAAATTCTCACTGAAAAACCACTTCTTTTAAATTATTTTGTTCAATTTCAAGAACCAGAGTCTGGAGAAGAAACCGAGAATCAATTTAAAATAAAACAGCTTCTTAGTTCTTATCAAGAGCAAGGAGGTATTTTTAGGTTTGGCACTGATATGGATGCCTGGGATGAGCTAGCACCACCTCAAAACTTGGCAGACTTGGGTCACTCCTTGGCCTTGATCAATGCGGATACTAATGTTTTTGCCAAAGATGAAGTTTCGAGACGGGCCATTTTAAATATTTCAGGAAATGACTCTTTACATTTGTGGTCCGCAAATAAAATAAGAGAAAGGCTGGGGAAGAAGAGTATTGATGCCGCGAAAGTTAAAGGTTCTTATTACTTAGTTGAAGCAGACGCAACATTCTCTCTTTTTCGCTATTTTCTTAATACAACTAAAGCGGCGAATAGTATTCAGGAAATTCCATTTCATCGAGTCCGAGTAGGAAATTATCCACCTGATTTTTTTAAAGATAAAATTGTCCTCGTTGGGCCGAGCTATTTATCAAATGCCTCTGATTACGTCTTAACCCCTTTCAATAAGGAAGATTTTAAATCTACGAAATTGAGTCTTCACGCGGCCATTATAGAAGCGTTGGTCCAGGGAAAAACAGTCTATCAAGTGCCCCGCACCTACTCCTTTGTTATTTCATTATTGATGGCCATTATTTTGTCGATGGTCATTTCACGAACAAAACCAACAACAGGACTTCTAATTACCATTAGTTTTATGTGTGGAATATTTCTTATTTCGAATGTGATTTTTTCAGTATTTGGAATTTGGCTGTATATTAGTCATTTAGTATTAACAGTATTTGTAGTTTACTATATTTGGGTTCCTTTTAGGGCAATTGGCGAATACCAGACCCGTTACAAATTTCAGGAAGAGGCCAAGATTCTAAAAAAAGTGGAGCACCTTAAGCGCAATTTTATTTCGCTAATGAGCCACGACTTGAAGACTCCTGTCGCCAAAGTTGCTGGTATTGCCGATATAATGCTCAAGCAAAAAAATGATTTAAAAAATTACGACAAAAATTTACATTCGATAATTGATTCAACCAAAGAACTTAATAAGTTCATTACAACAATTTTAGATCTGACAAAAATTGAATCGAGCAATCTAAATATAAATTTAACGACCAAGGATATCAATAACGTTATTGAAGGTAGTATTAATGATCTTAGATATGAAGCTTCAGTAAAGGAGATTGAAGTTAATGCTGACTTATCGCCATTGTTTCCGATTCAATTTGATATTAATTTAATAAAGCGTGTCCTTTCTAATTTGATTGAAAACGCTATTAAGTATTCTGAAAAAGGGTGTCAGGTAGAAGTAAAGTCTTGGGATGACGATATATGGGTTTATATTGAAGTAAAAGATAATGGCATAGGAATCCCTGAAAAAGATCTAGAGCATATTTTTGAAAAGTTTTATAGGGTTAAGAATGATACTGCCCACAGTGTGAAGGGCAGCGGGCTTGGCCTTTATCTGGTAAAATATTTTGTAGAACTACATGGTGGGGAAATTTCGGCCAATTCTCTGTTAGGGGAAGGTACTTCCTTTATAATTAAATTAAAAAATAAATAGAAATCGGAGCATTGAATGAAAAGAGTATTAGTTGTTGATGATGATCAAGTATTGCAGGATTCTGTTAGGCAAGCTTTAGAATTTCATCACTTTTTTGTTGATGTTGCGAATAATGGTAGTGAAGCACTTAATAAAGTAACTCAGGCCAAGTATGACCTTATTGTTATGGATGTGAATATGCCAGAAATGGATGGTATTGAAGCGCTCAGCCGAATTAAAAAGTATGACCCGACAATTATCGTTCTTATATTAACAGCTTATTCAAATGTAGGTGATGCCGTTAAAGTGGTTAAAGAGGGCGCCTATAATTACCTCGAAAAACCAATTAGCTCAGAAAATTTGGTAGCTCTTATTAAACGGGCCTTAAAGGCACGATCTTTACTTGAAACGACAGCTTTCTCTGCTCCGACTTTAAGTCTTGGCAATGATGATAAATTTGTGGGCGAATCTGATGAAATGAAAAAAGTTTTCAATGTCATTTCCAAGCTTGCGCAAGTGAATACACCCGTTCTTATAAGAGGTGAATCTGGTACAGGGAAAGAGCTTGTCGCTAAGGCCATTCACTATAATGGGCCACGTAAAGATGATAAATTTATAACGATTAATTTAGCCGCCGTGCCTGATAATTTGATTGAGTCTGAGTTATTCGGCCATGAAAAGGGAGCTTTTACTGGAGCAACTGAGCGTAAAATTGGCAAGTTTCAATTTGCAGATGGGGGGACAATTTTTCTCGATGAAATTGGCGATATATCGCAAGCAATGCAAGTCAAGTTATTGCGTGTTCTTCAAGAAAAAACCTTTACGCCAATTGGCTCTAATAGAGATATAGAGGTTGATGTGCGCGTTATCGCAGCTTCGCATAAGCCTTTTGAAAAAATGATTACAGAGGGAACTTTTAGAGAGGATTTATTCTATCGTCTAAATGTTTTACCAGTTTATTTGCCACCTCTTAGGGAGAGGGTTTCTGATATCCCTCATCTCGTTGATTATTATATGGCCTATTTTAATAATGTTCATAATCTTGAAATAAGGGGAACGAGTGATGATGCAGCCTCATTATTAAAGTCCTATAGTTGGCCTGGAAATATTAGAGAGCTTAGAAATGTCATAGAACATGCTTTCATTATTGAGTCGGATGATATTATTCACGCGGAATCGCTACCTAGAACAGTTAAAAAAGGTTTTGAGGCGAAGATGCGTACAGGTGGTAATGACGAAGATCACTCAATTATTAATTTATCTGATATCAAAGACTCAGTTATTTCTGAGGCCCAGCCAAGAACTGAGGATGGTGATTATCAATTTACCTTTGCGACAAAAACCCAAGACAATGTTATTAAAATGGATTTCCAAGTAGCGAAAGAACTATTTGAAAAAGAATTTATCTCTCAGGCCCTTAAGCTCAATAAAGGGAAAATTAATCAAACTGCTTTAAAGGCAAATATTCCTAAGAAAACGTTACTGCGAAAAATTGAGAAATATGAAATTAATCCAAAGTCCTTTTATTAGCTTGGTATGAAGCCAATTCTCTTAGAATGGGGAAATTTAATGATATACTCCTATCCCTTAGCGATTGGTATTGCTCTGGGGATAGGTCATAAATTATCTCAATTTAATATTCAGCGGTACTCACTTAATACTCATCGTTTTAATTTTCTTTTTTTCATTACCATGATTTTTTCCTGGCTTGGGGCCAAGCTTTTTTTTGTGGCAGTATCCTCTCCAGATCCACTCTCTTTAATTGGGGAGAGCTATTTCTGGTTAGGCGGGGGTTTTGTTTTTTATGGAGGCCTTCTAGGGGGTCTGATTTCATATTTTTTACTAAGAAAATGGGCGCAAATTCCTTTAAATAAAACTTTCCTTTTTATTGGCCCGTTAGCGATCGGGCATTCAATTGGCCGTTTAGGCTGTCTACTTGCTGGCTGTTGTTATGGCAAAATTTGTGAATTTCCCATAAAAATATTTTTACATGGGCATTACCGCCACCCCGTGCAACTTTATGAATCATGCTATCTCGCAATATTGGCATTTTTATTTCAATATCGGCTGATTAAAAAGTATGCTAGCAATCGCGATATCTTTCTTTATCTCTTCCTGTATGGGGCAGGACGCTTTTTATTGGAGTTTTTACGCGGCGATGATCTGCGTGGAATATGGTCTAGTTTTTCAACATCTCAATGGATATCGATAGTATTAATTATTGTGGGCCTAATAGGGACAGCAAGAATTAAAAAATCTAGCTAGCGCTCTCTTCTTCTGAGTCTGCAGCTGGAGCAATTTCCTCTTTTTCAAGTGCAATACCATATTGCTGATTGAGGTCTTTTAAGTTCTTTTCTGCAATATATAGTTGGGACTTTAGTGTTTCGTTACCCCAAGCGGTGAAAGCATCATTGTGCTCATACATTGTAATCGTTTCCCAGGGGCAGTCCTGAGAGCAGTTTTGACAACCAATACAGCGTGATAGATCAATTTCAACGGTTTGCTGAAAAGTGGGATTATTGGGATTGGGCCCTGGTACAAGCTCAATTGAATCGACAGGGCAACCAGCAATGCAGACTTCGCAGCCAGTGCATCCACTTTGATGGACAATTGCCAGTAATTTAGGTGGTTTCTTCCCTTTTCTGAGCGGCTTAAAACGTGCCGTATGGTAAGGGTTTTCAACTAGGGTAGTGTCATCTTTTTTTTCGTCATTCATAATTTATTGCGCCGCGAGGTTATTTAGGTTTATCTTAAACCATTTCCCTGAGAATGTCATTTTGCTTCGTCCGATTTATACGTTATATTGGCCCCGCTGTAAATTATTAAGCATTTAGCTAGGAGTGTTAGGTGGAGCGATTGAGGTTTGTAACGGCCGCTAGTCTTTTTGATGGGCACGATGTGTCAATAAATATTATGAGACGTCTTTTACAATCAAAAGGGGTTGAAGTTATTCATCTTGGCCATAACCGATCGGCCAAAGAAGTTGTCGATGCTGCTATTCAGGAAGATGCTCACGCTATTGCACTTAGCTCATATCAAGGTGGGCATAATGAATATTTTGCCTATATAAGAGAATTGTTAGATAAAAGCGGTGCCACTAATGTCAGGATTTTCGGTGGTGGTGGCGGAGTGATTACTCCAAGTGAAATAAAGTCTCTTCATGAAAAGGGAATTACCAGGGTTTATTCTCCTGAGGATGGAATGACTTTGGGCCTCGTTGGGATTATTGACGATATGATCGCTAAGGCAACTCATTCTACTCTAAGTTCAAGTAATGTCAGAGAATTCTCTCCTAGGAATCTGTCGACATCAGAAATTGCAAAAGTCATTACCTTTATTGAAGATAAGGGTGAACTCCCTTTCGCAACTCAAGACAGTAATGTTCCTGTTTTGGGAATTACTGGAACGGGCGGGGCAGGTAAATCATCGCTAATAGATGAGGTCTTGTTACGATTTAATAATTTTTTACCAAATAAACGCATCGGCTTAATTTCTGTAGACCCAACAAAAAAGAAGACCCAGGGAGCGCTATTGGGTGATCGTATTCGGCTTGGAAGTAGTTCATATGATCAATTTTTTATTCGTTCTCTGGCCACTCGTAATAGCCATACAGAACTGAGTCCGCAAATTGATAAAGTTGTTCGCTTTTTAAAAACCCAAAATTTCGATTTAATAATTGTTGAAACTTCTGGTATTGGTCAAGCTTCAGACGAGATTACTAAAGTTGCCGATAAATGTGTTTATGTGATGACTCCTGAATATGGAGCGCAAACTCAATTAGAAAAGATTGAAATGCTAGAGGTTGCTGATTTTATTGTACTTAATAAATTTGAGAAACCAAGATCAGAGGACGCATTAAGAGATATTCGCAAGCAATACCGTCGTAATAATAATTTATTTAAAGGTCATCCAGGAGCCCCTGAGGACGACGGTTTACCCGTTTATGGCACAATGGCCTCTAAGTTTAATGATCCAGGAGTAAATGCTCTTTTTAAAGATATTGCGAAGTCATTCAATATGCTAGAGGATGAGCAGTTTGATATTGATTGCAATAAAATGAGTGATAAAAACCAATCGATTATTCCTCCTGAAGCTGTTTTATACTTAAGGGATATCGCTCAAACAGTGCGTCATTATAATAAGCATACAAAAGAATTAAAAGAAGTCTTTGCTGACTATGAGGCCCTTCATAAGACATCTCAATTGATTCCCGAATTAAAAGAAGGAATCGCTAAAAAGCTAAAAGAATTAAAACTAGAAATTGGTGATAATAATTTTTCTGCTATCGAAGATTTAGACCAGTCGATATCCAATTATAGAAAAGGAAAATTTTCATATTTTGTAAGAGGAAAAGAAATCTCTGTGACAACCAAATATGAGTCTTTAAGCGGTACTAATATTTCCAGAATAGGTGTGCCTCGCTTGTCCACTATGGCAGACAAAATTCAGTTTATTCGCAATGAGAATCTACCAGGGTATTTTCCCTACGCTGCGGGAATTTTTCCTTTTAAAAGAGCAGATGAGGATCCTAAAAGAATGTTTGCCGGGGAAGGTGGTCCTTTTCGTACGAATAAACGTTTTCATTACTTATCAGAAAGTGACCCCGCCAAAAGATTAAGTACGGCTTTTGACTCAGTCACTCTTTATGGTGAGGACCCCAATGAGCGGCCAGATATCTTTGGTAAAATAGGAGAGGCAGGCGTTTCCATTGCGACTCTTGAGGATATGGAAGCCTTATTCGGAGGATTTGATTTAACAGATCAAAATACATCTGTCTCTATGACGATTAATGGCCCAGCTCCTATTATTTTAGCAATGTTTATGAATACCGCAATTAAGCAGAAGCTCGATGGTAAAGAGCTCTGGGATGAGGCGAAGCGTCTCGATATTATGAGGGTCGTCAGGGGCACTGTCCAGGCAGATATCCTTAAGGAAGATCAGGCTCAAAATACATGTATCTTTTCGCTCGAATTTGCTCTTAAAATGATGGGCGATATTCAGGAGTTTTTCTGTAAAAATGCAATCAAAAACTACTACTCAGTATCGATTAGTGGGTATCATATCGCGGAGGCCGGGGCGAACCCTATTTCTCAAGTTGCTTTTACGATGGCCAATGGCTTTACTTATGTTGAATATTATTTAAGTCGTGGCATGAATATTGATGAATTTTGTGGCAATTTATCATTTTTCTTTAGTAATGGTCTTGACCCAGAATATAGTGTCATCGGACGTGTCGCACGTAAAATTTGGGCCGTCGCTTTACGAGAAAAGTATGGCGCTAATGATAAATCTCAAAAGTTTAAATATCATATTCAAACATCTGGTCGTAGTTTACATGCACAAGAAATTGACTTTAATGATATTCGAACGACTCTTCAGGCATTTATTGCGCTCTCTGATAATTGCAATTCATTGCATACAAACGCTTATGATGAGGCAATAACAACGCCAACTGAGGAAAGTGTAAGACGGGCCATGGCCATTCAAATGATTATTAATAGAGAATTTGGCCTTAATAAAACAGATAACCCATTACAGGGATCATTTATAGTTAATGAATTGGCGGAACTTGTAGAAGAGGCCATTCTTCAAGAGTTCGAGCGAATATCTGACAGGGGTGGCGTCCTTGGAGCGATGGAAAGTATGTACCAAAGGGGCAAGATCCAAGAAGAATCACTTTATTATGAATCACTGAAAGATAGCGGTGAGTTGCCTATTATTGGAGTGAATACATATATCGCCGATAATATTTCGGAACAATTAAATCAAGAGATTGAGTTGTCACGGTGCTCTGATGAAGAAAAAATGGAACAAATTAATAGATTAAATACTTTTAAAGATAAAAATAAAAATCAGTCTGCTGAAGCGATTTCCCGCTTAAAAAATATTGTTCTTCATAATGGGAATATTTTTGAAGAACTATTGTATACTGTTAATTATTGTACCCTTGGGGAAATTACAAATGTTCTCTATGAGGTTGGTGGTAAGTATCGCCGTAATATGTAGGTTAGGCCGTAGATGAAAAAATCAGATATCTATACTAAAAAAGGTGACCGAGGGGAGACTTCGCTTGTTGGTGGAACCCGTATTAATAAGGCCAATGAGCAAATACATCTTTATGGAGAAGTTGACGAGCTAAATTCATGGATAGGTGTTGTCGTGAGCCACTTAGGCGAGAAGGACCAGGCCATTAAGGATAATTTAACTTGGCTTCAGAATAAATTATTTGATCTTGGAAGTAACTTGGCCTGTGAGTCTGATAAAAGAGTTGCCTTTAAATTGCCGACTGTGGACGAGGCGGATATTACCACTCTAGAGTCTCTCATTGATACAATGGATTCAAAGCTTGAAAAATTAAAATGTTTTATTTTGCCAGGAGGAACCTCTGCTGCATCATTCGCCCATATCTGTCGAACGATTACCAGGCGACTAGAGAGGGCCTTAGTCCACTTTGATCAAAAGAATGTGGATTATTTACCAGAGTTTAGTTTAATGTTTATTAATCGCTTATCTGATTATTTTTTTGTTTTGGCCCGTTATTTAAATTTTATCTATATGGTCGACGAGCCCAAATGGGTCCCATTAAAGTAAAGATCATTTCTTAAATCGCTTTTTGTTCTCAGCGAGGGCCTTTCTTTTTGGAGATATTGTTATCTTTACGGGGAGATTCCTGCAGGCCCTGGTTTCTTTGGCGGGCAGCCTTTAATTGTCTAGTCGCCTCATCAACAGCTTTCCTTTGTTTATCGGGAGCGTCAATATCAATGAAGGTGACTTTACTTTTTTCATTTCTGCGAAGTAATTCTTTCTCTTCTTCGTCCATCTGAGATTGATCAAGGCTAATTATGGTGTGATTACCTAACCTGATACTGTCATCTAAATGAAGGGTGGTTTCATTGATCTTATTAGAGTTAAGAAAGGTGCCATTAGTAGACCCGAGGTCTTTGGCAATAACACGGCCTAGGTTATCAGTACTGATGGATAAGTGTTTAGAGCTAATTTCTTGGTCATTTATTTTCACGTCGCAGCTGCGAGAACGACCTATTATCAAAGGCTTAGAGCTCAGCCTTGCTGTCGATGATTGATTTTTGTATTGAATTTTAATATATACTGTCATGAACGTCCTATTGCTCTATTATAATAGGGGTAAATTGAGTTTTTCAAAAGGCAAATATTTTAATATGTTAGCAAATAATAGACGTCAATGGTGGGGTATGAAATGGAAGATCAAGAATTAATTAACATTACAGAGAAAGCTTTATCCCAAATTAAAATAATTTTTGCGAAAGAGGAAGCTGCTGAAGGCGTGGGGCTGCGTCTAGGTGTTATAGGTGGTGGCTGTTCAGGCCTTTCCTATAAAATTGATTTCGACGAAGAAAAAGATAACGATAACGTCATTATAATAGATGGGTTAAAAGTTCTTATTGATATTAAGTCCTCGATTTATCTAAAAGGATTGACTCTCGATTTTAAGGATGGATTAAATGGTAAAGGTTTTGTGTTTAATAATCCTAATGCGAGTAATACTTGTGGATGCGGAGAGTCCTTCTCTGTTTAGACCATATGATATTAAATTATAGATATAACCCTCAAATTATTTCACTTGAAAGCTGGTCCTTGATTGAGATTTTTGGAGCTGACACGGAAAGATTTTTACAGGGACAATTAACGAATGACCTAGATGAATTAAATGGAGAGAGCTCCCAGTTAACTGCTCGTGTCGACAGAAGTGGGAAAATCGTTTCATATGGGTATTTATCAAAAGGCGAATCGAAATATTATTATTCTTGCCCGTCCATACTTGCCGATAAGCTGATCGAAGATCTCGAGAAATTTATTATCATGGATGACGTTACCCTTCAAAAATTAGAACAGAAATTATTTTTTATTCATCCATTATTAAATTTAAATAAAAATGATTTTCCTGTAATGAAAATGGACTTTGCTGGGGTTTGTGGAACATTAGTATTTGGGGAAGGGCAGCGAGAGGGTCTCGTTGGAGAAGAGTCGCTAAATGATCTACGATTGCTCGCTGGGGAACCTATCTTAAATCTTAATATCGCCATAAGGGATTTATTAAATAATACTCCGCTAGAAAATAAAGGTATCTCCTACAAGAAAGGATGCTTTCTTGGTCAGGAAACTTTGGCCAAAATAAATACGAATAGAGGAGCAAGTCATTTGTTCGCTTTATTGGAGACAGGGCATAGTATTGATAGCGTGGGTGACCTTTTTCTTCAGGGCGAAAAAGCTGGGAAGGTTATAAAAAAATGCTCCTATAGGGGCAAAACCTATCTTTATTCTCAAATAAAAAGAAAATATAAAGTTGATAATCGAAAAGAAAAGTGGACGCTTGATAATATTGAATTTGAGGCGACCTTGCGGCCCTTGCCTCTCTTTAAAGCAGGGGCATTAGCGAATGATTTCTATGAGGTTGGGATTAACCTGTACCATGAGGGGAAAAATGAAGATGCTCTCGTCTTTATTGAAAACGCCATGGCACTTGACCCCCAATTTGAAGATGCTTTTGAGGTCTATGGTGTGATTCAGGGACAATTAGGCCATTATGAAGAAGGTCTCAAGGTTATGGATCAGTTATTATCTTTGAACCCGAAGTCTATTATGGCCCATACTAATAAGTCTTTATTTTATATGAGAATGGGCAATATAGAGTTAGCTGAAAAAGAAAAAGGCGAAGCGACCTTCAAGTCCTTTTCATTAAATGCCCAGGAGGCTGCCAATAAAAGAGAATTGGAGCAGCAAAAACAACAAAAATTAGAGCAAATGGAGAAACGTAAAGGAATGTTTCTTCAAGTTCTAGCAATCGATAAAGATGACATTGTCGCGAATCTTGGTCTTGGTGAAATTAGTTTTGAAACGGGTAAGCTTGAGGACGCGGAAACTTTTTTGAATAATGTTGTCTCTCGCCAGGAGAACTCAAAGGCCAGACTCTTGTTGGGTAAATTATATCATTCGCTAAAAAATGATCAAATGGCCCGTGGGCATTTGGAAAAAGGTATTTCCTGGGCAGGGGAGAAAGGGGAACTTATGCTTGCTAATCAAATGCAATTTCTCCTTAATCAATTAAGTGAGTAATGCTCAGTCCGCTCGTTAATATAGGTTAAATTTTCTTCTAATAGGCGAAGCTCCTGAGGATCAAGGAGCTTCAATTCATGCTGAATTGTCTTTAGGAAATGTTCGTTAAGATCAAGGCAATCATAAATAGTATTAATAACCTGGTAACCTTCATCCGTTATTTTCCCCATAACAAAGGCCATATTGACTTGGGGACGACAGGCATTAATCATCGCCAATTCTTCAGAAGCTCGGCGCATAATTTTTGGTAAATTGAGAATATTTTTAAGAGAGTTATCGTTTTTATACAATTTAATCAGCGATTGAAATAATTCGAATGCCCAAAAGAAAGTAAAAACAGCATGGTAAAGTCCACGAATTGGCCGAAGGGCATCACGCCAGGGGCTGTAAAAAATAGGGTCGTCATCTTCAATAATTAATTCAAAATGATCAAGTAGAAGGTTGAGGTAATGGTGACCATTTTCATGAACCAGATCGTCTAAAAGGTCTGTGAAATCTCGCTCAAATAAATTGATAGAGCTAATTCCAGGTAAAAATTGCTGAGAGAAGCTAACGATTCCGGGTTTATTGATGGGAATAATAGTATGAGTTAATAGCTCAAATAGTCGATTTAACGAGGGGTTTGCCTGCTTAATAATATTGAGCGCCTTTGCAATGTCTTTACTGAATTGAGGAGCTTTCTCGTAGCCTTCTTCACATATCGGAATGAGGATAAGACCGTCTTGGATCGATAATATTTGACGCTCTTCTGGGATGAATACAATCTCTGATGGCCTAAAGGTAGGTGAGAACTTTATCAGCTTTTTGTCACAAACAACTTGTTCAGCAGTATCACCAATTTCATTAACGGGTAGATAATTAAACTGAAGTCCATCAATTGAAGGGGCAACGGAATTTTTTAAGCAGAATAGAGAATAGGCCTGTTGGAGTAACTGAAAGGGAAGTTGCTCATTATTAATTTTTTCATCTAAGAATTGATCAAAAAATTCAGTTTTCTCCCAAAAGCTTAAAATTTCATCTTGATTCTCTTCCTTTTTTTCTAATAATTTGGTGACGATAAAATAATCGGAAATCAATTTTAAGACCAAGCGATTTGATGGCGACTCATTTAAATGGCTAGAAGAAAGAATTTTTTGGATAATATCATTGCAGATTTTTGGGTAAGTGCCATCACTTGCAAGCTCTTTTAAGTAATTTTGTTCATTAAGAAATTGCTCGGTCCTTAATTCAATTAATTCGGAAATCAATTGGAAATTATATAATGTCGAGTAAGACAAATTATATTCCTTAGTTATTTATTGTTGAAGAGAGAAATTGGAAAATGGCTGGGGTGGCCGGATTCGAACCGGCGACCAATAGATTAACAGTCTACTGCGCTACCACTGCGCCACACCCCAGTATTCAAGATAAGAAAATTTATAAGGCCAAAAACACTTTCTGTCTAGTAAAAAAAAGTGAATAAGAGGTGGAAAACTTGTGGGTTATTAGCATAACTAGTTGAAATCACAGCAATATAATTGTTGATAAAAATACTAAGGTTTCTCAATTTAGAAACCGATAGGAATGAGAGGCTTCGCAAATGGAAACTAATGGCAATCTTTTATATTCGTTAATGAGGATTATGACTCCTGAGGAGATCTCTTCTTTAACGACGAGCTCTGCTAGCAGTGTGCGAACACCCCTCGTTGAAATAATTAATCAAGGGATGGTTGGTATACCTCTAAAAGAAGGTGTGGTTGAACACCAGGCCAAGATTCTCCCCTTTAACGGGAATTATGAAGAGGTCCAGCGAGAGGAGATAGAAAGTCGAAATAAGGAATTAGAAGGTCCTTGGGGCGATTTTTGTGTGTTGTGTGGAATGGAAACAGCACTTCTCTTAAGCGACTTTTATTTTTACGCTAAAGAATGTGAAAAAAATGTTTTTGGTCAAAAACGTCGTCCTAAGGTTCAGAAAAATCGCAATAAGCAAATATCTGCATTTATAATTGATGAAAAGAAAAAGTTAGAAAAGTCCTATTCTCGCTTAAAGGGCCGAGAAATATTGGCCCTTTACCAAAAAAATGCAGAAATCGATATCGAGCAAGAAAAAAGTCTCAAAGAAGATTTGAGTAAATCGACAAAAATCGGTGTTCTTGTCAATAAAAAGCAGGCTTAGTCTTCCATGAGTCCTTTTATTGTATTGAGGCCAGCTCCTTCAACGCCTTTATAAACTAAGCTTGATTGTTGAAAGACACAGGCATCAATTGTCGCAATTGCAGCAGGTCGATGATTTCCAGATGATTTGACCCCGCCGAATGGTAGGCGAGCATGTGCACCACATGTGGCCCGATTAAGGTTAACAAGTCCGGAATCAATATCCATTAAGCATTTTTCGAAAATGGTTTGGTCCTGAGTGAAAACAGAGGCAGCTAAGCCAAATTCAGTTGAATTGGCAATATCAATGGCCTCTTCGATATCGTGATAGGGGATAAATACACAATTGGGACCGAAAATTTCAGAAGTTAAAAAGTGGCTATTGAGATCAAATGTCTCATGGAAATGAATGGAGGGGCTAACATAATATCCATCAGGTTGTCGCTGTAAGGATTTTCCTCGCATGATTTCTGTAATTCCTTCACGCTTGGCCATGCCCATATAATTTAAATAATTATCAACAGCTCGTTTGTCGACTAGAGGGCCCATAAAAGGAACTTTATCGTGCTCAACTGCATGATCGATAATAATTTTTTTAGCGAGTAAGTGGAACTGCTCAATAAAGGGGCCTACTAAGCTATGATGAATTGGAATTAGCGCAGTTGAGGTGCATCTTTGACCAGTAGTTAGAAAAGAGCCCTTTAGGATTTCTTCAAGCGCCAAAGTAAGTGGTGCATCTTGATGAAGAATTGCCGTATTTTTGCCACCTAACTCTAGGGCGACCATTTTTCCAACGTCATTAGAAGTGGTTTTTAAGATTTTTTGCCCTACTTCTTTTGAACCTGTAAAAAAAACGGCCTTAATTCGTTTATCTTTGGTGATTCGCGAAGCAATTTCGCCATCACCTTGAATAAGGTTAACAGTACCCTTTGGAAAACCCGCTTCATGGAAACATCTTATAAGAAGCTCTCCACTATATGCGGTCTTTTCAGAGGGCTTAAAAATAATTGAGTTACCAACAAGAAGGTTGCTAAGAATTTGAGTATTGGCCAAGTGACAAGGAAAGTTAAATGGCCCAATAATAAATGCTGGGCCTATGGGTTTAAAGAAGACCTTCCCATCAGTATTAGGAGAGATGTCGGTGATTGTTTGTTCTTGAACACGAGGAAGGGAATAATTTATGGTAGTATCTATTTTTCCAATTAAGGCCTGTGCTTCTGTTTGGGCTTCCCAGAGAGGCTTGCCGACCTCCCAGGCGATTGCTTCTGCTATTTCATTTTTATGTATTTCAAATTGCTTCTTAAGTCGCTTGAAGTAGCCGATTCTTTCTTCTATAGAAGTTTTTCTCCAATATCGATATCCTCTTTCCACAGACTCAAGAGTTGGCTCAATATGCCTATATTCAACAGGTAGTTGCCAGAGTTCTAAGTTGATATCAGATGGGCATTCGCGGTGAATTATTTTTTCAACTGCTTGATGTCCTCGAGTTTGAGGGGCGTGAAAAGATCCCTCAAAATAATTACCTTTTAGTTGATATTTCATCTTTTTACTCCTAGACAGGAAAGCCCGTAATGGTTTTATGGTCAGATAAGAATTGCTCAATGGAACGATTCGTTTCTGTTATTATGAAATTATTTTTGTCTAAAATACCTTTTAATAGCATTGAGTCGAACTCACCTCTTTGACGCGAGTTTGTGGCGAGAATATAAGAGGATCCCGTTTTGTTAGGGTCCACTTCAATTTTATATTGAGATAACTTTTTAATGGGCTCTATCTCTTTGGTTTTCGCGCGATAATGGGGACCTCCATCAAATGGGTCAACTTCATCAGTATAAACAAAGCCTACCTTTTCGAGCATATTCTTAACGGGAATTGTTTTATCACCAACCTTTCCAATGGCATTGCGAGCTTTTGGTGATAATAATGTTTCATAAATAGTGTCGGAGGGAAAAAGGCTCAAAATAAATTCTTTATTTTTACGGCTCAATAAATCGGCATCCTGGTAATCCATATTTAAAAAGCGGCGACCAATTGCCTCCCAGAGAGGAGAATTACCTTTGGGGTCCAGTGGCGGCATTAATTCTGAATGGATATAATCCGTAAATTCATCTTCAAATAATCCTATAAAAAGAAACCGACTATATGAAAGTAATTTTCCAAGCTTGTCTTTATGCCCTCTAAAATCGGGATGAAGTATAAGTCCACCAATTTCAGAATAACCATCCGTAGTATATCCAAGCTTAAGGGTTCCATGGATAAATCCAGTATTAATACTTTTACTATACTTATATTCTTGAGAAACTTTTAAGAAAAAATGGGGCTCCTTCTCAGTCCCATGTTTTCCATGGATCATAGAAGCTCCAACAATTTGCTTAGTCCCCAAATCCTCAAGGACAAAAATATAATAATTTTTTTCTTTTTGTGGAGATGGTTTTTGAAATGTTTTGACTGCTTTCATTACCTGCTCTTGTAATAAGTCTAGCTCCTGTGGCAAGTTGATAAAAACCATTAGCTGAGTGAGTGCATGTAATTGAGAGATGTCATTTTCGCGAACGGGCCTGATATGAAACATTTTAATCTCCGAATACGCTTGATAGGGACTTAGTAATAATAAGGAATATCTGGGATATATGCTCATCTCTGAGAGAGATGGGTATTAGCAAACGGATCTTACAATGATCTTTTTGTCCCAAAAATCCGATTATACCATTTTCGAAAAGAACTTTTAAAAATTGACAAGTCTTCTCAAAGGAGCCATCGCCAATCTTAAAGGAAATTAATGTTCCCTGGCAGACGATGTCATCAATAATATTGCTACCTAATTGGTCGTGGATCTGTTTTAACTTAGTAAAAAATTTTTTTTCAAGGGAAGCAATGCGACCTGATTTGCCGTAGAAATTTCCCTGTGTAAGATAATGGAGTAATTTTTCAGCGTAAATGATATTTGCCGTACCACCGCAAAGAGTCCCACCAAAAAAGGTTTCTTTGGGCCTTAATTGTGAATTGAATAAAATTCCGGAAATATTTAAGGCCTTTCCAACGGTAACGATATCCACGTAACTTTGAATACCAAAGGTTTGAAAGGCAAATAACTCGGTAGTGCGGCCAATCGTTTGAACTTCGTCAATCCAAATAAGAATATTTTTATTTTTACACCACCTCACGACATCATGAATAATTTCTGTGGGTAAATGCCTTACTCCAGCATGGCCCTGAATAAGCTCAAAGCATATAACGGAAAATTGATTGGGGTATTTTAACCAAAGACTTTCTAATTGATCGAGAGGATTGTCATATGAAATAAAATCAATCTTAAAATGGCCATCGATAGAAGGTTTATTTATTTGGGATAGTTCGCTCATGGCCAGTGAGCGGCCTGTAAAGCTACCATCAAAAATGAGCACTCTATTTTTTGATGGGGTGTTAAGAAGTGCGAGCCTAAGAGCGTGCTCGTTTGCCATGGTACCATTTCCGGTAAACCAAAAATGCTTAAGTTTGGAGCCTTGTGCAGCTTCAATCAACTTTTGACCTAGCTTGGCCGCTGACTGAGAAGGGAAAAGGTTATTTTGTGATGTCATATTGACTTCAGCGGCTTCCAATTGAGAACGAATTTGTAAAGGATGGGAATAGCCAATTAGATTCGGCCCAAGTCCAGAGGTGAGATCCATCTTTATCTGACCACTTATATCCTCAATAAATGGTCCATGACCATTTCCTGAGGGGATGAAGGGAAAAGCAAAGCTCTGGCCTCTTAGCTCCGAAAATTCCGCAATGAGCTGATCGTGATTTTGAACCTTATCTTTTGTTTCAATACCTTGGTAGTGATACTGCTTTTGTAAAATTAGAGAGAACAAGCGGTCACTTGCTTCTTCAATTAGCTGATCTAAATATTCGGTTTTCGAGGAAGATGTCGGCATTATCTTCTTGGGACCCCCTAGCTTGCCAATTCAAGCCTATTAGCGATAATTTAACTATGGCGAATAATAACATACCTCAAATACTAAAGTCATTAGAAACCAAATATTCCCAAAAGGAATATGGGGAAGCGATTGATTTACTTTTAAAAAATAAAGATGGGCTAGATCCTGGCCTATTTTCATTTAATTTGGGTACTCTATATGCAAAAAAGGGCGACTTTGCCACTGCGCGCTACCATCTCGAAAATTCGATTTCTAAGGGTTTTTTGAATAGCTTCACAGTCAAAAACCATAATTTTATATTGGCCAAGCTCAACGCAAATTATAATTATTATCGTGAATCCTTAATTGATACAGCAATGAGTTATTCACTGGCCTTGCCAAGTAGTATGTTTTTATCCCTCTCTTTAACCTTTGTTGTAATTGGGTTAATTATTTGCCGTAATGTTAAAAAATATACCATTCCCATTATGGCGTTTTTTATATTGATGGCAGGTGGTGTGGGACTTTTTAAATACCATATTCATGAAAAGTACCAGGTCGGTATCGTTTTAAACGATGTTAAATTGCGCGAGGGACCCTCTCAAATATTTGATGTATCAGACACTTTAGATCCAGGACAAAAGGTAATATTGGGCAAACGTATAGGCAATTGGTTCATGGTGGAATTCCCTCTTGCCATCTCGGGTTGGCTGGAGTCTAAGGAATTGGGGATAATTGATCAATGAGTTATGAAGCTGATGTTAAACGACGTATTAAGGAAGGAAATAAGGTTGATGGAAAATTAGATTTCTCTATTGTTAAATATTTTTGGCAATCGAATCCTCTTTCTTATCGTAAATCACAAACAATTCCAAAATTTTTGAGAAAAATTTTTGTATTAAAAAACTTTACAGATATTGAGCTGAGAAGGTTAGCCAATGCGATGCATTTTCGTACCTTTTCCGATGGCGATGTCATCTTCGATCAAAATGACAAAGGAATGGGTTTTTATTTCATCTTTACGGGAATGGTTGATATTATTGTAGAGTCAGACATTGGTCGTGATTTATCCAAAAAAGAAAAACCCTCTGCTGATTATATCTTATCTCTTGAAAAGTTTGATTATTTTGGAGAGTTGGCCTTATTGCAAGAGGATAGTATTAGAAATGCTACTGTCATTGCAAGAGAAAGGTGTGAGTTATTAGGTATCTTTAAGCCTGATTTAGAAAATTTGATTCATGAGCATCCAATTGTAGCGACTAAATTATTACAGTCCGTATCATTGATTATTTCGAATAGGCTTTTCTCGATAACAAATGAAGTCCGAGAATTAAAATATAAACTCGCACAAATGGAAACATCTAATGCAAAAGACGATAAGTAAGCAGGAAAAAACCAGACTCATATTTTTCTTTCTGCTGCTTATTGGGACATTGTTTATTCTTGTGAAGATGCCCCGCTTATCCATACCTCTTTCATTAGGTTACTTAATTTCGCTTTTGTTAAACCCACTAGTTCCTTTGGTTATGAAAACTGGTGTCGGTCGTACATTGTCTATCATCATTTTATTTATTGCAGTTGCTTTTTTTGCTATTTTTCCTCTTATTAGATTGGCACCAAGCCTTTCAAATGAGTTTAATAATTTGAATAATTACATTCCAAAAATGGAATTATTTATTAAAGACAAATATGGCGTGGCCAATGATGTACTAAAAGAAAAGACAGGCTTTGAGATTGATAAAAAATATATTGATGATGGCTTTTTCTATTTGCGGAAAAAACTGACCGAAGGGATCCTTGAAGCACCTAAGCTTTTGGCGTCATTCATCGAATGGATTTTCATCGTACCATTGTTTTCCTTTTTCCTCATGAAAGACTTGGGAGGATTTAAAAAGCTTATATTGCGAATTGTTCCTAATTCAATCTTTGAAAGATTTTATTATTTATCTCACCAATTTAATAAGCAATTAGGCGATTATATTTTTGCAAAATTTATTGAGGCAAGCCTTGTCGGCCTAATGGTGCTAAGTGGTTTATTATTTTTTAACGTCCGCTTTGCCGTTATTTTGGCCTTGGTCGCCGCAGTGACTAATATAATTCCCTATGTGGGGCCAATTTTAGGTTCGGTACCCGCGCTGCTTTTTGCGATGGCAGAGTATGGACTCAGTGCCAAAACCGGATTTATTGGTATTTTATTACTGGGTGCCAATGCCGTTGATATTGCGATTATTTTTCCGGTTCTTGTGTCAAAGATTGTAAACCTCCATCCCGTCGTCGTTGTGGTTAGCGTCATCCTGGGGAGTCAGTATTTTGGTGTTGTGGGCATGATTATTTCAATTCCTTTCGCAACCGCGTTAAAGCTGATCATGCAAGAAATTTATAATGAGCTTTATAATCACCGTTTCGACTAAGAGCTTTTGACGATAAGGTGAGACCCTTGGTACACTGCAAGGTATCAGGGGTACCTTAATATGCAAAAGATTTGGCCATTATTTTTAATTCTAATATTGTTTACTAATTGTTCAACTCCACGACCTAGCGGCAAGACAGAGGCGGAAATTCTCTATAAAGAGGCCGAAGAATTAGTGAAGGAAAGTCGCTTTATTCAAGCGACTGAAAAGTTGAACACCATTCGCTCGAACCACCCTTATAGTTATTATGCGACTCATGCGGAGCTATTAGCGGCCGATGTACTTTATCAACAAGAAAATTTTGGTGAAGCAGCAGCGGCTTATATTGTTTTTAAAGACTTTCATCCTAAGCACCAAAAATTAGAATATGTGATCTATAGAATTGCAGAATCATTTTATAATCAATTGCCATCAACCTATGATAGAGACCTTGCTCCAGGTGTTGAGGCCATTAAGCACTATAACGACTTAATGAGAATTTTTCCGAACACCGCTTATGCTAGTACAGTATTAAAAAGGGTGAATAAAGTTAAAAAAATGTTTATCAATAAGGCCAAATATATCGCGGATTTTTATTATAAAACCGAGGTCTACGATTCTGCTCGTTTTCGGTATCTGGCAATTTTAAAAAAGTTTGAAGAAACAAAACTGAGAAGACATTCAATTTTTAGAGTCGTTGAAGCGTCGATTAAATTGGACGACCTTAAAGGCTGCAAGGATTATGCTGATCAATACTCCTCAGAATTAAGCAAAAAAGAACAATTACGAATGTTATCAATGACAAAAATTTGCAGGGTTAATTAGAAAGGATTTATCTATGTTAGACAACCAAGATGCGCTTGTTAAAAAAGCTAAAGATTGTTTTAATAATGGTGAGTATAAAAATGCCCTCGTCATTTTTAATGAATTGTTGGGCCATACTGATTCCCTTACAAAAGAAAACTTAGTCGAAACTTATTT
>JBFGZE010000007.1:0-74340 GCA_041586955.1 Bacteriovoracaceae bacterium | reverse complement strand
TGAGAAGAATTGCAAGGATCTTAAAGCTTGATCGTAAAACCATTGCCTCAAGACTCGATCTTCTCGCTGCTCGTGCACGAAAGAAGCATCAAAGAATGCTAAATCAACTGGAAAAAAACCAAGTTAAAAAAATTCAATTTGATGATTTGATAACGATAGAACATACAAAGATGAAGCCACTTTCCGTCTCAATTGCGGTCGATAAGGAGAAGCGAATTATTTTAGGCGCCGAAGTCACACGAATTCCGGCATTTGGTCATTTAGCAAAGCACTCTAGAAAGAAATATGGGTTTAGACCAAATGAACATGAGCAAGGACTTGAGAGACTCTTTGAAAAAATCTACAAGAGCATCGACAAGAGTGCTATTATTCAGTCAGATATGCATAAAACATATCCAAAGTTTGTTTCTAAGTACTTGCAGTCTTGTACCTATAAAACATATGAAGGTGGGCGATCGTGCGTAAGCGGCTAAGGGGAATTAAAGAAAAAAGGCTTCGATCCACTTTTTACACTTAATCACACTTGCGCAATGTTTCGTGACTCCATCAATCGACTGGTACGTAAAACTTGGTGCTCAACCAAGCGAGTCGACAAGCTCCAAAAACACATCGATATTTTTATCGCCTATTATAACTTTGAGTACTTAGGCCTAGAGCTCAACACCACTTAAATACACCAGTTATTGATGTGCAGGATCTTTTCCTATGATCCATTTAAAGGCATCCAAACCAGATTGAGTACCAACACTATGATGATTGATCGCCAAGATATTGGCATAAAACTTTAAGGTCTTATGCTTAAAGACCTTCAGGTTTTCATCATGCTTTTTGCGCAAAAGATGTCCTTTCAATAATTTGATAGTCTCAGCGTCGCCATAGGTTTTTAATTCTAATTGAGGTTTAACTTTTTGATCTTTAACCCATTTAATGGTTTCAAATTGTATAAACCATAGCCCTAGGCCTAATAGGGATTCTTCATAAAGAGACTGTACTTCATTAAAATCTAGCCATTCCTCAGTTAGCCATGCCATCACCGCTTGGTCTAATTTCATCTTGGCATAGTGCTTATTTGTTAAAAAATGCTTGGACTTAATGGCCCCCAATAATTGCTTATGAATTTCAAAATAACTATCTTTATGCCGCTTAACAAGTTTCTGACCAACTTTTTTAAAAGTTTTATAAGCGGCGGCCGCTTCGTACAGCTTGGACAAGGCCAATGATTCGTAATTGCCACCGCCACTATAGTGACCGAGCGCTTTCACTCGTCGCTCTTCTAATTCCGCCTTCTTTGGGTATTTCATCGCCAATTGATGAATTTTTTGTTCATAGGATTGCCATTGTTTAAATATTGCTTTCGGTCCTTTGGAGAGATGGTGATGTAGACCTGCGAAAACAATATCTTTATCGTTTGGGTGTATTTTGAAATATTCATTGAGGTTTGTATTGGCGATAGTTTGATGCTTGATTTTTTTAAGAATTAATTTACTTTCTGGATAAAAATGAAAAAATTGGTTCATTTCATTGGAGGAAATAACCTTGCCCTTTAAATCGCGCTCAATTAATTTCTTTTGATTATTGTAAAAATCCCAAAGTTCAATTGAAAATTTGGTCTTATCAGTCATACCGCGGGCGATTTGATATTTTTCATACTCCACACTTTCCTCAATCAAAAACTGATTGCGTAGCCGTTTTTTTTCCGATTCATACCAACGCATATAAATATCCGCGGACGACTCGCCCACTTGGTGCGGAAAATAATGCTTTTTAAGAAAATTACCATATTCAAGGCGCGCCTTTTTAATTCCCTTGCCCTTATCTAAAAGTGCTTTAAGAACCTCATCTTCTCGCTTTTGAAGAGCGTGGAATAGATCCTCTTTTGTGGTATTAAAAAAAGAGCGATGTTTGCCGGCCTTTTGTTGAACTTTTAAGGCGTGATATTTGAGAAGTTTCATATACATCAAGCGACGCAAGGCCTTCGGAAAATAGACTTCCATTTCATGGGCCAAGGCCTTTTTATAAGCTTTGATATCTTGATGAGATTTGTTAAAAACCTCGCCTTTAAAAGTATCGGGTAAAAGTGTGTATTCGATAAAATCATAAACATCCAGGTCGCTGATAACCTCAGCTCCAATACTCCCCACTTGATTAATTTTATTTCGAGTCTGGCAATAGGCCGAACTTATCAAGACGGAAAGGACAATAGAGAAGATCAATTTCATAGCAAAAACCCTGGTTTATCACGCTCTCTTCACATATCGGAGCTAAGTACCTGATCATAAGAAATTTTGCCCTATTTTTATGGGCAGTCATAATCTGCCTGGCCCTTGAGAGCATTCCTATAATCAATACCTTAAATAAATTCTCCAAGCTTCCGATAAAATATTTGTTAAGTTTCCTTGAATAGGGGTTATTGTTGTGAAACTCATTTCGATCATTATTATTCTCATTACCTTCACATCTTGCAGTGGCAAAAAGCGCGGAGATAAAACGAATACCAAGCTAGTTCTTGGCGGTTTAATCGCCGGACAAACTGGTGGCCTGATGCTCTATGGGAAAAATAATTCTGGTGGGGAATTTTTCGCCCGCGCCATCACCACCATAGCAGATGGCAATTTAGAATTAAATAATGGCAATTGGAGTTTTGCCGCAATCGGCTGGAGCGGTGCGAGTGCCTTTACCGGTACCTCTCGTTGTGGCCATATTGAAGGCCTTGATCTCATTGGTGATGATACCAATATTAATCTCACTCTCTCCACCGCTGGTTGCCATAATCCCCTTTTTGGCCCGCGTTTATCGCGTGGGAGTAATGACCAATTTAAGCCCCTACGACTTTTTCATTGCGCCAATGATGGTGATATCAAAGGTATTGATGTTAATGAATGTATTCCCGGCAATGCCCAAAGCTATACCTTACGATTACCCGAATCAGGACTATTTGGCGGTTCAGGTTTAAGCTCGGGTTGTAAAATTATCCCCTCGCTCCCTCATGATACAGGTATGTTTGTTCCTATCTTCGAAAAATTTGATAGTACCGCTGTTCCCTTTGAAATTACTCTTCATAGTCAACTAGGATGTGCTGGTCAAAGCGAAGTTTTTCATTTCGCCAATAACCTACACTCAGGAATCACCGATCGCGCACGCGTCGATTTCATGGATGATAAAATTGGCGTTTTTATGCGCAATGATAATTATTGTACTGGTGCCGCATTAACCAATTCCCCTTATGCCCAAGGCACTGTTGATATTTCTGGTTATAATTATATTTGTACTCGAGCGCAATTAGACCAAATTATGGCAAATACGGCCCATGAAACTTATGATTATATTTTAATGGCCGATTTAGATATGGCCAATGCGCCTCACACCCCCATTGGCAATTCAGGAAATCCTTTCACTGGCACCTTTAATGGTAACCATAAATTAATTAAAAATCTCGATATCCAGGCGGCAAGCTCAGGCCAAGGTTTTTTTGGTTATGTTAACGGCGCGACAATTGATCATATGGAGTTTGATAATATCACTATCGATATCACCGCGGCCGGAGCAGCCCATAGTATCGGAGGGCTGATTGGCAAATGCTATGGTTCCAGTGAGATCATGGGTGCGAAGGCCCAATTAATCACCATTAACGACTCACAATCTGCCGCCCATTATGGGATCGGAGGCATCATTGGATATGTTAGTAATGGTTGCACCTTAGGCGATGCTACTGTCAATGACGTTGTCGTGAACAATTCCAATACCAGTCTCGATAAATTGGGAGGCATTATTGGATATATGTCTGACAGCTTAACCGGAAGCCAATTAATCCAAGCAGAGGTTTTAAATTTCGACGGGTCAGCAAATTTAGCTGGTGCCAAGATCGGCGGAATTGTCGGAACAATCGATGGGGCCTCTGTTGAAGTTTATGATGTAAAGGCGGCAGTCAATATCGTTGGCCCTAACATAAACCAGGTAGGTGGAATCGTCGGAATGATCGTTAATAATGCTGTTTTAGCGATGGCACGCGCGACGGGTACCATGCAAGTTGATAAATCTGGTTATTTAGAGGCCGGCGGAATAGTTGGTACAATCGTTTCTGGCAAGGCAACGTGGGTGATCAATGAAATTAATATTAGCTCAGCGAGCGGTGATAAAATCGGCGGCATCGCCGGTTCTAGCAATGGGGAAATTTCCTATGCATTTAATTCCGGAATCATTGGCGGTAATGGTAATGAAATTGCCGGTATCGCTGGAGCGGTCAGTGGCAGTTCTGGCACTATTTTATTTTCTCATAACTCTGGAGATGTTTCTCCCGCCAGCGGCACCTATGTCGGAGGCCTCGCGGGCAGCTTAACGTCCGCCAGCTCCATTTCTCATTCAGCGAACATCGCAAATATCTCAGGAACCTCAAATGTCGGTGGCCTAGTCGGTAAAATGGATGGTTCCGTCCTGACTCAATCTTATAGTCTGGGTACAATTTCTGGCACCAGCTCTAATACCGGTGGCCTAGTTGGCATCACCCCTGGCTCAACTTCCTCGATAACCTTGTCCTATTCCAACGTCACCCTAAGTGGTGGAGGATCTTCGCAAAATCATGATTTTGGCGCTAACCCAACAACCCCTATTGCCTCGAATCTCTACTCTGCTGTTACCGGTCTTTCGAGTACGGTTCCTACCAATATCAATAACGCCACAACCTTTACCAATTTCTTGGACGCCGATTGGAACTTAACCTCCTCGAGTGCTCCCACTCACGTTTGGCATGACCCTATTATCGCCCTAGGTGGACCGCGCCTTGGTACCCATCTTGAACCCTTTGAGCTTACCCATCCCAATCAATGGAATGCTGTTGCGGATCATGCTCATTTACTAGGACGGGTCTATATTCTTAAAAACGACTTGGATTTTAGTTTAGTGAATTCCTTTATTCCTTGGGGTGGTGAAGATGCCACGGCAGCAGAATTTAAAGGAACACTCATGGGCAATGGTTATACCATTCGCAATGTTAACTATAACTTAAATTATAATGATGTGGGTCTCATCCGTGTTCTTGGCTCAAGCTTAAATGAGGGTGGCGGAAACATTATGCATTATGATCATCATAATAAAAAATTCTTCTCCCTATATTTAGATAATATTAATATGACCGGTGTCAATAATGTCGGTACCCTTGCTGGCAGGGTCGAAAACGCCGATAGCTCTATTGAGCATACCGCCAATAACGTTACTAGTGTCTTTATTGACAGCAACTCTTCTGCCAATGGCAATGATCAGGTCGGCGGGGTTTTTGGTAAAATCAATATTCGCAATGATCAAGGTGTTATTTTCCAAATCAAAAGTTTAGCGACAGTTGTAGGTAATAATAATGTCGGAGGAATCGCCGGGCAATTTCTTAATAATGGCGGTCCAACCGTCACTATCTCCCACCTGGTCAACAATGGAACCGTCACAGGCAATAATAATGTCGGCGGTATCCTTGGTAATCAAGGAACTTCAACGATCCTTTTTGGCGCTGGTAATTATGCAAATGTCACGGGTTATGATTATGTTGGTGGCGTAACAGGTGCCAATGCCGGCCTACTAGAACAAACTTATTCTCGCAATAATACCGTTTCTGGAAACGATAAAGTCGGAGGCCTAATCGGTAAAGCGAATGGCGGCGGCATTCAAGACTCTTACTCGGGAAGTGATATTACAGCGACTATCAAGGGTGGTGGTGTAATGGGTATTTGGTTATCTGGTAGTTTATCGGGCTCTTATGTTTCTGGACAAACCTTTAGCATCGGAGGCGGTGATGAAATAATTGGGGAAGGCTCTCCTTCAAGCTTCTCTGGCAATTATTCCGATAGCGGTCTTTATTCCACAACTGCGATTTCCTCCCCATATGCTGAGGCCAGCTATAGTGGTCTCGACTTTAATAGCAAATGGACCATTAAAGAAGGTATTGGTTATCCAGAGCTTCAGATCGAACGCTATTTCATTCATAACTTTAATGTCGATCAAATTATTGAGTAGGCCATAATATTTCCCATGAAGTGGCCATAAAATCTGGCAATTTCTAAACCACTTCAATGGGGCCTGCACCAACTTTCAACACCTTAAGTTTTTTTCCCCAAAAACCGATAAAATAGGGACATATAACCTAACAGCTTGGTGAGTTATGAAAACACCTTTTTTATTGATTCTCTTAATCTCCGCTCTACTCTCGTCGTGCTCGGGAAAAAAGGCCAAAACCAAGGCCAACCTCAATTTTATTTTAGGTGCTATCGGTGGTGACTTCACCGTGTTTAATGGTGGTGCCATGCTTTGGGGTAAACGTGGCGGCGATAAATTTGCTTATAACCTTTCTGGCCATAATTCCTCTCTCCAATTAGAACTCAATCGTGGTGTTTGGGACTTTTATGTTGTGGGGTGGGAAGGTAATGGTGCCTATGATCTCACTGGCGATATTAAATGTGGCCTGGTTCAAGGTATCGACCTGCAGGGTGAAGAGGCGGCGATTAATTTAACCATTAATAATGCCAATTGTGCTGACGTTCAATTCACCCCATCAAGCTATGACTATATCGGAACAGGATATACCGAGCCGGTCGATTTTCCGGCCTTCAATCTCAGTACTTGCCGAGACATGACCAATGTTAATGTCACTCCCCCTTCAGTAACCGCCTGTAATAATGAAGAAAAAGGTGCGATTCAATCTTTTAAAGTTCAATACCACTCCTTCACCGCTGGTGACGTGGGTAATATCTCTGTTGATAATTCATTTATCGAATCCGCCTGTCTTATTGTAGGCACTGGTTCAGTCCCAACCATTGGAGTTCCAGCTGATTACCCCCAAATCCTGCAAGGGAATAATGGCGCAGCTCCTTTTAAAACGATCATTAAAGGCTATCTTGATAACGCCTGTGCCGGCACTAATGGTTTTAAAGATTGGGTATTTAGCGATGGCCTGCATGCGCCTAATGGCACTAATCTTTTAGGCACTAAAGGCTGGACGTTTACCAATAGTAGCATAGAGGAATACCACCTTTTCACACACCTTCCCGATAGTGAGGTTTGTGGAATTAGTCAACATAATATTGGCCTGGGTTGGTCTGCCGGAGATGGCAGTCTTTATAACCCTTACGCCATTTGCCATTCAAATCAATTAAATTTAGCAGGTGATCTATCTGCAGGACTCAATACCAAAAATTTCCGTCTCCATAATAATCTTGATATGCGAGAACATATCCAGGGCCGTCCTAATGCCGCCAGTCTCGACTGTGTTGATCTCGGTGGAAATTTTATCCCTTGGGGCGGTATTGCTACAGATGCTCCCACCTGCTCCGCCTGGATTACCACTCCCACATCTTATGATGGAACTTTTTATGGCAATAATAAAACCATTTCCTATCTCTCTTCTGAATTTGATGATCTTCAATATATAGGACTTTTCCGTAAGCTTGGCAGTACTGGATTTGTTAAAAATCTCACTCTTTATAGGCCCATGATTAAAGGAAAATTTTACGTTGGCAGTATCGCAGGAGCGAGTAGCGGAAATATTAGCAATGTAAAAGTCATAGAAGGAGTGGTCGAAAGTGAGAATAATGGCGGAGCCCCTCAAATGTCTTTTATAGGTGGTATTGCTGGAGAAAATGACGGAGTAATCTCGCTCTCCCTTTTTCACCATGGTGAAGTTGAAGGCAGAGGTCATTATACAGGTGGTATTGCCGGTCGAAATTATGGATCGGGCAGTATTAGTCAAGTCGGTGTTTCTGCCGAAGTTTCCAATGAATCCCGCGGGGGAGGAGGAAGCTGTGCACCAGACATTATATACACTGGTGGGATTACTGGCGACAATGATGGAACGGCAACAATCCAAGAAGTTTATTTTAGCGGCAGCCTCAATGCCTCAGGTCGAGAAGTCGGCGGAATTGCCGGTCGCCAACAAGGTGGAACGATTCAACAATTTTATGTCAATGCCCAAATTCATTCGGATTATTTTCTGGATGATGGATTTTGTACTCCAGTAACGTCCTTTCCAGCACAAGTGGGTGGCGCCATAGGAAATATGTCATCAGGGACAGTCCAAAAGGGTATTTTCAGAGGGAAGATCTCTCATAATTGCTCCTATTCCACGCCAGCGAATTGTAAAATAGGTGAATTAACAGGCGTGGGCTCAACTACGGTAACCTACTCCCCAAGTGAGGTCACAAATCTAGGTGGCACCGCTGGAACAGTCACAATAGCACACGATGATTTATTGACAACCGCAACCCCTTTTAATTCGGGAGATATTAGTTCCCTAGGTAGTACAATTTTCTCTCATACCTCAGGTGATTACCCACGCTTTGCCTGGGAAGCGAGTTTTGATTTTCAAAGACCTTGCTCTTTGGCGAATAACCAACTTTCTGTGGCCGATCAGGTCTCTAGTTTAAGTCGCGGTGCCAATTCAACAAACCCCATCATTCTTTGTAATCACAAGCAATTACAAGAAATTACATCAAACGCCGACAAATATTTTAAAGTGCAAAATAATATTTATATTGGAAACTTTAATAGTTCTGCGGGGAATTTTAATGGTGTCCTTGATGGCGATAATTACACTCTCTACGGCCTGGAAAAAACTTCCGGAACAGGTGGCCTCTTTGTTAATATCGGGAACACCAATTCCAGTACAAAGATTGAAAACCTGAAATTATTTGGCGCCAAAATAAGCGGCCTTAATAATATTGGAACATTAGGTGATCTCAATTACGGCCTTATCAAAAATGTCGATATCTTTGGTGGCGATCTTCAAGCTGTTAATAATTATGCCGGTGGTATTGTCGCAAAAAATATGGGTACTGGTATTATTGAGCGCGCTTCCACCGCCCTAGGAGTTTCAGGTGAAAATCATATCGGTGGGATCGCTGGAAGTAATTCAGGGGTTATTCGCAAAGTGAAATCTTATTCCTATATTCTTTCAGATAAACATAATGGTTCTCCTGATCAGATTGGCGGGATTGCAGGCGTTAATAGCGGCACGGTCGAACAGGCCAATTTCTCAGGCCGGATGGAAATTCTCTCCAATGCTACAAACATTGGTGGTATCGTCGGTCAAAACAATTCAAACGGCGCCCTAAATAATGTTTCCGTCCAACAATACGCCGAACTCTTTGTCGCTGCTGGTAGTGCAATCGGGGGGATTATTGGAAATGAGGCCCAAAGTACCGGCGCAAGTTTAGATAAAGCATTCTTTGCTGGTCGCCTCAAATATGGAGGTTATTGTAGTGGTGCGAGTGCTTGTGGTGGGAAAATTTGTAAGGACTCATCTTCCTGCATCGGTAATAGTGGAAGCTGGGATTCGAGCGAAGATGGAACTGGATATGGAAGTCTATTTGGTGCTAGCGTAGGGGCCACTGCAACAATGAGTTATTATATCAATGGCCCCTATAATAGCGACGGGATGTACCAACAGACTACGCTACCTTCATCCACTGCAAACTCCCCAGATTGTGATTTTAATATTAGTGGTGGTGGACTTTCTGGTTACTCCTCTTTTAACACTGGTGATCATATCCAAATTAATGAAACCAATTATGAAATTAAAGGCCTTGCTTCTAGCATTCTCACCGTCGACGGAGAATGTAGCGATTTACCAAGCAATGTCTTTCATGTGGAAATTGTTAATGAATCCACTTATGCCACACCGGGATTTGGAACAGAAATTAATTATGTTGCGGCACACGATATGGATACCTTTTGCTCAGGACTTTCCGCCCAAGGAGATCTTTATGAATGCCCCGCCGCCACAGGGTTTGATCTCGTTGGCGACGATCAAGGTACCCCTGGGTTTGACCGCCTAGTCGATCATTATTTTCAAGCGTTTTTTGATCTTCCTAGCGAGTTTGGCGGTACTAACGAGCCTATCTGGAGTATGAGAGACGGTGAGGTTCCAGAACTCAGTGATCATTGGTAAAATGGCCTGGCATTCCTCCAAGCAAAACTAGCAAAACCATAAACTCCTTGGCATAATGGCCAAGTATGAAAATTGTTTTCCACCACCCCCACCCTTTACCCGTGGTAAAATACGGGGGCATCGAACGTATTATTTATTGGCATATGCTAGAGCTCGCGCGCTTAGGCCATAAGGTTGTACTGATCGGACATCCCGATTCCCAAGTAGAAAAGCATGGTATCGAGCTCATTCCCCAAAAGCACTTTCAAGATCCAATTGAATCACAAATTCCCGCGGATACTGATCTAGTTCACCTCTTTTATAATTACCAAGTGCAACTTGACCTGCCGACCCTGGTGACCATGCAGGGTAATGGTGTTAAGGGCGAAAAATTTCCTCTTAATACCGTCTTTGTCTCGCGCAAACATGCCGCCAATCATGGCAGTGATCAATTTATTTATAATGCCCTCGATTTAAGCGAATACCCTTATCAGGAGCGCCAATTCTCATGGGAGAAGTTCCTCTTTTTGGCCAAAGGGTCGTGGAAGGTAAAAAACCTCAAAGGCTGTATCAAGGCCTGTAAACAGGCCCGAAAAGAGCTTCATATTGCCGGCGGCCGTGATATTTGGCCATCTCGCTATACCACCTCTTATGGCATGGTGGGTGGCGCTGATAAACTTAATATTATCAAAAACTCCGATTGCCTGCTCTTTCCCGTGCGCTGGCATGAGCCCTTTGGCATCGCCATTATTGAGGCCCAGGCCCTGGGCCTACCCGTGATTGGCGGCCCTTACGGCTCCCTACCAGAGCTTATCAGCGAAAAGACTGGGCTTATTGCCCATAATCAAAAAGAGCTTCTAGCGCTAATTCAGGACCCTGGGCGCAGCTTTGATCCTCAGGCCATCCGCCAGCATATTGAGGATAATTTCGCCATGGCCCGCCACACAGCAGATTATCTTGCCGTTTATCAGCGGCTCTTAGACGGTGAAAACCTCAATTCCACAAACCCCTCATGGCAATTAGACCAGGTCGCCGTCGCTCTACTGCCCTATTAATAGCTTCTCCCTGGTCCCCAGGCCCGCATTTTTTACACATCGCATTGTTCGTTTTCTAAAACCTGGTATAACCCATAGCTAGCTCAAAACACCCTAAAAAAGAGGATCCTAATGGAAAAATGGCTCATGCTCATTATTCTCATTTTACTCATCATTTCACCTAATTACGCTGGCGATTTAGATTATCAATGCAAAATGCTTAAAGGTACAACTGATGCCGTGACAATTTCTATTGAGGGCATAGGTGATTTTAAAATCAATCTCCGGACTAATTCTAATTGTGAAATCAAAAAACAAAAAACCATGGTCCCCTATTGGAAAAACTACGGGATGCGTAAAAAGGGAATCATTCCCTGTGAAACTCGTAGTTATTTGGGGAAAAAGCTCGTTCCTTTGAAGCAAAAGCAGCTCAAGTTTATTGACAAGCATACCCTTAACTGGACCCCTCCAAAGAGGTTGGCGGCCATTTTAAAGAATGTTGACCAGCACCGTTTTAAATTGGGCCGCAGCTTTAAAATCAATGTCGAAAAAAAAACCCAGGGAAAAGGTTGTGAGGCCCAGGTTTTTATCCCCATCAACGGTAAAGAAGTTAAGGCCAATCGTATAAAGGCCAAGGTTCAAATGCAATTGATCCGCCTAAAGGCCCGTGCTCTTGATATTAAATTATTCAATAATAACCAATTGATCGTTGAACTTCTCTAGTCCATTATCCTCACTCTATACTGGCGTATTGCCAGAAAATAACCAACTTGATTGATCTCCCTCACACCTAATTTCTGCGCGTTATCGTTTTTTCTGATAAAATTGTCACAAAACCAGGCCTTGGCCCGTATTCCTTAAAAAGGCGTCCGTTGTCGATGAAAATGAATGAATTAACAGATGGCCAATTGATGGCCGCTTACCTGCAGGATAACAGCGAGGCGTTTGAAGAGCTTTATGCTCGTTATTTTTCCAAGGTCATTTCTTATTTACGGAAATACCTGACGGAAGATGACGTCCATGATTTAGCACAAAAGATCTGGCTCAAGCTTCATCTTAAACGCGGGCTCTTCCAATGTGATAAACCATTTGCGCCATGGTTTTTTGTTTTAATAAGACATACATTGATTGATCATTGGCGCCAATTGCCACCCCATCAGGTGCCATTTTTAGATGAGCATTTAGCGGTGGAGAATACTTTTGATCAGGCCATTTTATGGCAACAAATTTATCAAGCACTGGGCCCAAAAGAGAGGCCACTTTTTGACAGACGAATGGTAGAGGGTTTGACCTTTAAAGAATTGGCGCGGGAGTTGGAACTCACAGAGGCCCAAGGCCGAAAAAGAATAAGCCGCCTGCTCGCCAAATTAAAAAATATTTTTGCCGATAAGGAGGATTGTCATGAATAAAAATCTCAATGAGGAATTAAATGAATTTCTTCGAGAAGACAACCTTGTACCGCCACCGCGCCCCTTGGCCATTAAAGATGATATTCTTCGCGACTTAAACACCTCCAAACAACACCTCTATCTCAAGTTTTTTGGGCTACATTTTATGGCATCGATTCTAACCCTTAGTATCTGCCCCCAATTTGGTGTGCGCATTCCCTTTGCTCTCAATCAGCTTGGCCATCGTCTTGGCCACTCTCTCATGGAAATTCATCCCGCCCTTTGCGGTGCTTATTGTGGCCTGGTTTTTATGGGCCTCGGTGCTCTTCTCTCTCTCGCTCTTTTAAGACCTCTTGAGCGCACTCGTATCGCCAAACTTTCCTGGTACGCGACATTGACCTATGGCCTTTTCAATTTAGGACTTTTGATGGGCGCCCATCTTTCATTTGAAACTTATGCCATGAACACCGGTTTTCTTTTTATGGCCAGTTGGCTTTTTATGGGAATAGGGGCCCAGCGCCTTATTACCTTTTTGGGACAATATAAATACTGGAAATTAGGTTTGTAAGAATCTCCATAATTATTATTGAAAGAAGTCACTCATTTTTCATAATTGGGATTTAAAACTGACCGAAAAATGAGGCAAGGTTCATAAATTCAACAAGTTAAAGCTTTTTAAAAAAATGTATCTTTCCAAAAAAAATATTTATTTTTTATCGCTTAACCCACTAATAATTAAGTTTTATTTGCACAAAATCTCATCAATAAGCGCACTTTTGCCCTCTCCCAACAGGACCATTAAGACAACTGCGGTAAAATAGAGATAACACAATAAAGCAGGAATAATTTATGTATTTTAAAGATGGTAAAGATATTAATGACGAGTCCTTGGCCGAAGTTGAAAGCAACATCCGCCAAAGACTGTCTCAGGTGAAAAAAAACCTGGAAATCTTGCAAAGCGCGGACAATATCTTTACTCAAGAAGTATGCGATATCTGCTTTGCGACAGCTAAGGAAATGCAAAGCTTAAGCAAAGATTTGGCAGAGATAAAGTCCCGCCTGGCGCCAGACCATCCCTTTCGCCATCGCTTTGAAGAAAGTTTTGGTACCCTTGAAATTGAGATGAAAAACTTCGAGAGAATTTAAAAAAACCCTCCATTCGGAGGGTTTATATTGCAATAATTTATTTTTGGTCTTACCCAATCAATTTCAGAGCATTTCCACCTTGAGCATTTGATTGTGCTAAGACTGCTGTACCTGCGTTAGTTAAGATATTTAACTTCGCATTTTTAGCTGTCTCAGAGGCATAATCAGTGTCACGAATACGAGAATTCGCAGCACTCATGTTCTCAGAAGATACTTGTAAATTATTAATGGTTGAAGTCAAACGATTTTGCTTAGCGCCTAATTCCGCTCGCTGACCAGAAATATTCTCGATCGCAGAATCAAGTGCCTGAAGGGCATTTTGCGAATCTTCTTTTGTCACAACATTGAGCGAATCAATTCCTAGAGTTTCATTTGTAGAGTTAACTCTCTGAGCATCAAAAGAAATTCGATCTTCAAACTCATTATTATTTGTCCCAATCTGAAAATCATACCTTTCGCCAGTACCATTTAATAACTTCTTACCGTTAAACTCAGTAACCTGAGAAATTCTTTGAACTTCTTCCTTTAAGTTTTGGTATTCAAGATCGGTGAATTGACGTTCAGAATCACCGACGGTGTCTGAAGCAGATTGGATTGATAATTCCCGCAAACGAATAAGGATATTTGAAATTTCATTCAGACCACCCTCTGCTGTTTGAATCATGGAAATACCATCATTTGCATTTCTTTCAGCTTGATTCGACGAGCGAATCTGAGCTTTCAATTTTTCACTAATTGCTAAACCGGCAGCATCATCAGCGGAACGGACAATTCGTTGTCCTGAAGAAAGCTTATTAAGCGTTCTTTCTTGTGCTCTGTTACTTGCGCCTAGTGTTCTTTGTGCTGTCAGTGAAGTGACGTTGGTGTTAATTCTATAACCCATATAAATCCTCCTTGCTAATCGGTCCCAACTTCCCTGGAACTCAACCCCCTAGCCATGAGGATCAATGAGCATACTGCTCTCATAATCAAATTTTAATGCCTACTCTTGCAGACAATTACCCTTTCGGAACCGGCAAAGTTTTCTAAAGTCTTTTTTGCTCCCCACTCAAAAATAATAGTTCACTTGTTGGTTTATTCAATTCGCCATTTACCCGCCAAAATCAGTTTCTGATCACTATAATTTCCGATAAATGATCGTTAAATCAATCCCTTACCAAATGATTTAAAAAATTAATGCCGAAATGACTATAGAGTAAAGAAAGAGGAAAAAATTGCCGATAAAATAACTATGAGCAACCCCAAATCTCTCATATTTCTTGCTCCCCTCAGCCAGCCTTTTCAAGATTTGAAAGAGGCCATTGGGCCACATGCAAAAGAAGATAATATAGAAATTTACGTCGTCGATTCACTTGATGAAATGTTGCAATTGATGGCAACTATCGGACAATGCCTAGTGCTTGCCAGCAATGCACGAAAATGTGCATCGATGCTACAAAAATGTAAACCCGTAAATAAAAAAAATGAAAATAAAATTTTATTGCTCACCAAAAAAACCATCCCCCCTAAAACCCTTGATAAATTTATCAAAGCTGGCCTAACCGATAGTATCGTTGAACCAGTTGCAGCAAAAACACTCCAATACAAAGTCAAGTTATTCCTACGCTCCATTGCCAATACAAGCACTAAAGGAAAATTTAATCGCCGTCTTGAACTTGAGAGCAAAGAGGAAAAAGGCCCTGAGCAACAGAAAGTAGAAGAAAAAGAAAAAAACCTTACTGCTCAATTGAATGAACTTCAAGCTGAGCATGGAAAAAAAGCGGACCAGAATGCGCCAAAAACTCCAGAAGAACAGGCATCTCAGCGCATGAAGGAATTTCTCGCAGAAAACCAAAGCTCCAGCGAGAAAGAAGAAAACTTTGATCAAGGAGAAAAAGAAGGCCCGGCCGAGAACAAAAGTGATGATTATGCCCCAGGTGAAAGAAAGCTAAATCCCCAAATTCCTGACAATAACGCTAGTTCCTCCTATTATAAAGGAAGTATTAACAATAAGGCGGAAAACGAAGAACTAGACAAAGAAAATGAGGTGAAAAAGGACATTAGTAATTTTATCGATAATTATTATAAAGGTGGCCAAGATGGTGTCGAACAAATCGAAAGCGATATGACAGGCGCCAGCAATTTTCAAGAGTCCTTTGACAATGATTTCAGTAGACAAGAGAGAAATGAGGATGAACAACTCGAAGACCTCATGGCGGATACAGTTCGCGACAACTTAGAAAATGGTCCGATCACTGGCCGTTCCAAAGAGCTCCCACTTAAAAGTGAACTAATGGATAGCATTTCAAGTTATTTAGACGAAGAATCAGAAGATTATAGTACCGATAATAAGCGAACAAATAACACCAATAAAAATCAAAAAAATCCTAATCAATATCAAAAAGACAATGATCTCAAACCAGGAGAATCCAATCGTACTAAATTACAATTAGAAGATGATATACAAGAGGCACTTAGAGCAGCTGAAGAAGAAGAGCAAGCGAAGAAAAGAAGATCTCCTCCCACAAAGCTAGATCTAGAGGACGCTCAGGACGATGATTATTTAGACAAAGAAGATGAATTCGGTCTCACTCAAAAACAACGCTCCCAAATTCGTTTAAATTTGGAAGAGGAAAACAATAAGACCGCATCCACTCAAGAAATGAATGCGAAAAAACCTCCTAAAAAAACCAACAAGTCCCTAGATCTACTTGATGATGAGCTAGAGAATATGCTCAACCAAATAGAACAAGAGACGCAATCCAATATTCATGAAGGAATTCCTACTGACCTTGATAATATGCTCGAAAATGCAACTCTAAAAAATAATGCAGAAGAGAGGCCAAAAAGGAAAAGTAAATCCTCACTTAGTTTAGAAAATGAGGATGGGTTTGACCAGGAGGAAGAAGATCTCTCTTTACCTGAAAATATCAGGAATAAAAAACGTAGTAAGCTTGATATCGAAAATGATGACGAAGGCGAATATCTCCCCAATATTGACCCTGATGGAAGCTTTAATAACGCCACTACTCAAGATGAAAACCTAGAAGACGACAATACCATAGGTTTTACTCTTAATGAAAAGGCAGAAAATGACCTCAAAGGGGCCGCCGCCATCGATGAGATTGATTTAAGTTCTGGGAACAAGGCCGATAATAAATCCGATAATATCAAATCTCACTATTCCAACCAACACTCTCTCCACCACAATAAAAATATCTGGGGCAATAATTTTACACCATCTGGAAGAGGGCCAGAAAAAGAGGTTCCAGAAATTGAGGAAGATGTCCTCAAAAAGTTATCAAAGGAAAGTGGGCCCGCCGGTAGCATCGATTATTCTAAATTCAAAAAAGAGTTTGATGCGATTCAAATTGGAAAAGCTGCTCTCGATGAAGAAAGTTATCATTTTGAACCAGGAGAGCACAATGGTGCCGACCTGGCCAAACAAATGGCACAATTAAACATAGATCCATCATTATTAGAGGAAGAATCTGTGCAAGATCAGGAAGTCGAAGGTGCTCTCACCTTGTATCCGCCAGAATCTCATGGCCTTGAATATCTCATTAAGGGCCTTCATATTTATCAAAACTACCCTAATCAAAACTTCTTTGAGCATTTTTCCAATTTTCTTAAAGATGAATTGCAAATAAATACCAGCTTTTATTGGACTAATCCTCAGACCGGTGCTCAAGAATTAGTGCATTGTGGCCATCAAGGTGATTTTTTGGAGTCTGAGGAATGGGAATCTTATCTCCTTGAAAATTGGGATTTATGGAACGAGGTAGACTCTCCGACTTGGTATCAATCCCCTATAAAGGATGATCATTATGACTTTGTCTTCCCTTTTTATGAAGGAGTGAAAAAACTAGGTTTTATTCTTGCCAGCGCCAAAGAAGAATTAGCGACAGAAAAAAATGCTCTCTTTGAGGCCGTTCTAGAACTCTCTCGTGGAAAAATGATACAACACTTTACGCCCATTAGAATGAATCAAACCACCAAACCTCCAGAAAAAGAAAAACCCAAAAAAAAGAAAATGGGATTCTTCTCCTTTTTCAAAAGGAGGGCCGCCTAATGAGTAAGGAAAGGGAATACTTTTTTATTAGTATTAATCTATTACCAAAGGATAGGGCCTTCCCATTTCAGGTTCATATTTTTAACCCGCAAAATAAAAACTATTCCATTTATCTCAATGCGAATTCTCCCCTTTGCGAAGACAAACGCCAATTCCTTTCCTATATCACAATGAAAGGTGGAAAGATTGCCATCTCATTAAGACAAAAAAGAACCTTTTTACGATTTTCAGAATTAGAAGAAGAAAATATCCCCGATCTCGTGCAAAACCATCCGCCCCAAAAGGAGATCGACAGGATTGCCCAGATAAGAGGTCAATACCAATCTCATGAAAATGATCAATCATCCTCAGCCGATCCCATGGCCGATACTAATTTTGGTTTTACCCCATCAGTCATTAACGATCAACAGGAGAAGGAGAAGACCCCAAGAGACCAATTAACCCCTGAAGAAAAAGCTGCTATTAAAGCACAAGATATACTTAATCTTAAAAATAGTTTATGCAAAGGCCTTAGCAATGATGACTTCCTCCCTCTCATTAAAACAGTCCAAGAGCAAACAACGATGTTAAGTCTTTATATAGGCCCCTCTACGAGCTTAGCGAAATATCTTGGGGATCAATTATTAGATCACGATTCATTTACAAATCGCTTGGTGGCACTCAGTTTTTTATTGGCCAAACAAAATGGTCTAGATGATGATGAAGAATTGGGAGACTTAATTATTGCGGCCTTCATTTCCCACTTAGGAACCAGTCAAATTAATTCTGATATCGATTATTTTCCCCATAACCTGATCTCCTATGAAATGACGAAAGAGCTGCGTAAACATTCACTATTTTCAATCCATCTGGCAAAAAAAGCAGGGCTTCAAATTTCTCCCAATTGTGCCAGTATTATTGAAGAACATCACGAAAGAATAGATGGCACCGGTTACCCTCACATGAAAAAAGATGAATTTGTAAACCCCCTTTCTCAAGTACTTGGCCTTTGTGCTCATGTACTTGAATTCTCCGGTGGTAAAATAAATGGTGAACGATATACTCTCAAGCAAACGATTACTCTGATTAGAGATCTCGCCATGATCCCAGGCCTAGAAAATAATTTTCCCCCTGCTCTAGTTCAGGTTCTTTATGGAATAATAGTTTACAAACCAAAAACAGAAATGCAAAAAGAGGTTGCGTAATGAAGCTCAAGGCCAGTATGCCTATTCTTATCATCGAAGGTGGTGATACCATTAGACAAGGACTCAAGAGAATGCTGCTTGAAATTGGCTTTACCAAGGTCTCAGAGGCCAAAGATGGTGAAATCGCCTGGTCTAAGGTAGAGGACGCCTTCAAGCAAAATAGGCCTTTTCAATTAGTTATTTGTGATAATGAAGTGGATAAACTTTCGGCCTTAGAAATTAAGGAAAAACTACAGTCCCATACCCATTGGAATAAGGACTGTGCCTTTCTATTAACCTTATCTGATAGCGATCAACAAAAAGTGATGGCGGCGATTCAAAGTGGTATCACTGATTTAATGGTGAAGCCTTATTCTGCCCAAAACCTCATCGATAAAATCGATACCATATTCAAAAGAAAGATTAAGAAAGCTGGATAAAAGGTAAAGGATTGACACCTTTCCAGGCGTTAAGAAAAACCTCAGAGTGATCCCCTTTTTTCCCTTCTACCAAATCAATCTGAGCGTACGTCAATTGTTCCGTGTCATTGCGTTTGCCAAAATCCATATGGTACATCCGCGTCCAAGTCCCGGTATTGATAAAAGTCGTGCCATTGGCAAAAGATCGCAAACTGGGCTCATGGGTGTGGCCAACAATCAGCGTATGATACTGAGGGTATTTTTCGAAAAATTCGCTGGTAATGGATTCATAATCTTGAAATAGCTCTAGCTCTTTCCACGCATAACGCAGAAGCCTAACCAATGAGCGATTTTGCTTAAAAAGGTAAATAAAGCGCACCATGATAAAGTAAAAGGCATTCGCAAACATAAAGCGAAGAGTAAAAATCGTATCATAGATGAGGCCATTGATGAGAAACTTTTTAATCGGCCGGACAGCATTGATATGCTCGCGCTCTTCTTTAAATTTATTGATCACCCTGGTCACATAATAACTGCCCCAAGGCGGAATGAAATACTTATTGCCCTGATCGTCTTCCACTATACTGTCTTGGAAATCAAATTGGTGCGCTAACTCATATTCATGCCCATGCTTAAGAGCGACACCTGGAGCGGGTGAAAAAACCCCCTCAGTATTGAGATCAATAATAAAGCGGTCTCTAAATTCCGCGGGAAATTGTTCACGCAAATAAGTCTGTAAACGCGGAAAGATCATCTCACCATCATGATTCCCTAAAATATAGCGAATGCTCTTCCCCTTGCGCTTCACAAAGTTAACAAAAGCGGCCATGACTTCCTTATGGGCATTAATGATCATTTTTAATTTTTCAAAAGCAGCATCTTCTGACCAAAACTCATCATCAAAATAAGAAACAAAGGGAACGGCCAGAAAATCAAAAAGATCACCGTTGATCACCAAGTCGACCGCCTGATTAGCATAATTCCCTGTTGAATAATATTCGAGGAAATCCACTAACTCTTTATCAAATTGAAAATCTTCTAAATAATTGCGGCGACCGTTAACCACGGACCCCGCTCCGAGGTGGATATCACTAATAACTAAGATTGTTTTTTTACTTTGTTTCTTTTGGAGGAATCTCATATACCTTCCGACCTAATACCAATTCAATCTTTTGAAATGGTGGAGACTGGGGAATAAAATAAGCACGATCCCCTTTATTAATAGTTAAAGGATAACTTCGACTTTTAGAAGGGCCAATTTTCAAAAAATGGAGAATCTCTCCCTGGTTTTTAACAATTTTACCGATTATTGGTGTGAGTGTTTTATTTTGGATGATAATCGCCATTTTAGGGTCGTAACCTGTTGGTGAGACCACCCGAACACGATCGTTATGGATTTTCACGATAAACGTATCGGCCTTCTCGTAGGCCTTTGCCACGAGATTCAAATGAAACGAAAAGAATAAACCCAATAAAAAGTATTTCACATTTTTATTTTAACATTCTTGAGTGGATGATTTTCCAGGAAAATTATGCCACCTCGCACCAATCTGAAGAAAAAACTAATTCCCGATACTTTTTATCCGATAGTCCTAATTGGAGGAACCTATGTTTCACAAATTAAAAAAAATGCTTCCCATCACAAATAAAGAGACTTCCCCTCTTATTGAAAGCTACCTCGAGCGAATCCTGACCAATCCTCATCACGATTGGATCCTCAATATGCCCCGTTACCAAAAAATTATCTCTTTTTTATTTGAATCGATGCCTATTCATATTCTTAAGGCCTTTTCCAAGATGGATAAAAATATTGCGTTTATTAAGGCCAATGGTCAATTGAGCTGTGCGCTAGGCTCGATGAATGAGTATCATGTCATCTTAGTCTTCCCTGACCTTATTCAATCCCTTCGCTCGGCCGCCCCAATGTACGGAGCGGCAATTTTAGCTCATGAGCTAGGCCATCTCTATCATAATCACTCCAAGCGGGATATCACCCCGCTAGAGGCGCAATTTGAAGCGGACTTATTCGCCTGTCAACTAGGTCTAGAGAATGAATTACTTGATGTTCTTTTAGACCATCAGGAAAGTCGTGAGGCGCAACTGAGAATTAAGGAAATCGCTCATTATATTAAAACTAAATCGATTGAAATGTAGAGGATTATAAAGACATTAATTTCAACTCTGTCAGCTTTTTAATCTCGTCTCGTAAATGGGCGGCCTCTTCAAAACGTAAACGTCGGGCATGTTCTTTCATTTCTAATTTTAACTCATTAATTTTTAAATCGATCTCCTCAATCGTCAGATGATCCCATTTTTCGATCTTCTTGCCCTTGGAAGCCTTTTTAGGCCCCCGGAGGGTATCAATAATCCCACCAGTAACCTTTTTCAGAATGGTTTGCGGGGTAATGCCATGGGCCTTATTATAGGCCTTTTGAATTTCTCGTCGGCGATTAGTTTCCCCAATCGCCCTTTCCATACTTTTGGTTGTTTTGTAGGCATAAAGAATGACTCTCCCCTCTGCGTTCCTGGCCGCCCGTCCGATAGTTTGCACAAGAGAGCGCTCCGAACGCAAAAAGCCCTCTTTATCAGCGTCCAAAATACCCACGAGAGAAACTTCTGGGATATCTAAACCCTCTCGTAAAAGATTAATCCCCACCAACACATCAAACTCTCCTAAGCGCAAATCGCGTAGGATCTCCATCCGCTCGAGAGTATTAATATCAGAGTGAAGATACTTCACTTTTATGCCAACAGATTGATAATAACTCGTTAATTCCTCAGCTAATTTTTTAGTTAAGGTGGTAATCAAAACCCGTTGACCTTTGGCCACCACGTCCTTCACTTCAACCAGCATATCATCAACTTGAAATTCAGCATTTCGAACTTCAACCATCGGATCCAATAATCCTGTGGGACGAATAATTTGCTCTGTAAATTCACCCTGGCATTGCTCTAACTCATAATTACCAGGAGTCGCAGAAACATAGAGAACTTGATCTATTTTTTTTTCAAACTCATCAAATTTTAAAGGGCGATTATCCAAGGCACTTGGTAGCCGAAAACCGTACTCTACCAAGTTTTCCTTACGTGATCGATCCCCCTTATACATCCCCCCCACCTGGGAAACAGCAATATGAGACTCATCAATAATTAAAAGAAAGTCTTTAAAGAAAAAATCAATGAGGGTTGGAGGAGGCTCCCCTGCCTTCATGCCCGTAAGATGGCGGGAATAATTTTCAATACCTGAACAAAATCCCATCTCCTCCATCATCTCTAAATCTAACAGAGTACGCTGTTCAAGCCGTTGGTATTCAACTAGTTTTTTATTGGCCTTAAGTGCTTGGAGCCGCTCGCGTAGTTCAACTTTAATTTCCTCGATCGCTTTTTCCATGCGCTTGGCACTTACCACATAATGGCTTTTAGGATAGATCGCGACCTTTTTTAATTCCTGAAGAACTTTACCACGCAGAGGATCGACTAGCGAAATCGCTTCAATCGTTTCATCAAAAAACTCTACACGAATGACATTGCTATCCTCATGGGCCGGAAAAATTTCGACTAAATCGCCTCGTACTCGAAAAGTGCCACGGGAAAAATCGATATCATTGCGGTCATACTGAATTGCCACTAATTGCTTGAGAAAGGCATCCCTCTCCCATTCATCATCAACAAAAAGGGTCATTTTTTGCGAGGCGTATTCATCAGGCGAGCCGATCCCATAAATACAACTAACCGAGGCAATAACAATGACATCATCTCTTTCCAGAAGACTGCGAGTCGCTGCGTGCCGAAGTTTATCAATTTCGTCATTAACAGAGGCATCTTTTTCAATATAGGTATCAGTACCTACAACATAGGCCTCAGGCTGGTAATAATCATAATAAGAGACAAAATACTCAACCGCGTTGTCTGGGAATAATTCTTTAAATTCTGAATAAAGTTGGGCAGCTAAAGTTTTATTGGGGGCCAAAACCAAAGTTTTTTTCCCTAATTGCTGGAGGACATGCGCCATGGTAAAGGTTTTACCAGAGCCCGTCACCCCCAAAAGGGTTTGTTTGTTTTTCCCCGCTTTAAAGCCTTCGACTAATTGCTTAATCGCTTGAGGTTGATCGCCGGTGGCCTTAAATGGACTTTTTAATTGAAATGAATGAATCATAGGCCTCTCTCTCCAATCATAAGCGAGAGAGAAAAGCTTTAGCAAATATTATTGAAAACAGGAATCGATTTTTGTTTTGATGGAAGTGGTCTCATCCCCTCCAGAAATAGAAATTTCTTGAGCAATTAATTCACGACACTGCTCAAGCATCTTTTTTTCGCCGAAGCTAAGATTTTTGCGACTTTTTAATAAAAATAGATCTCTTAAAACTTCTGCAATCTCGGTTAAAGATCCAGTTTTAATTTTAATCATATACTCACGATAACGTCTATTCCAAGTCGAGTTATCGACCTGAATATCATGATCAGAGAGAAGTCCATAGACTTCTTCTACCTCTTTATCATCTACGAGACCGCGAATCCCTGTTTGACTATCTGTTGGAACCATAACGGTCATGCCATTCGCAATAATTTTAATAATATAATAATTCTTAGTTTCACCACCAAGATCCCGCTCTTCGATATCGCAAATCTGACCGACACCGTGTCCAGGACATACTGCATATTCCCCAATTTTAAACATGGAAAGCCTCCAAGTCTTAACAAGTTACCTTTCTTAAGATAACGGATATATCAATGACGCGCCATATACATTGTAAAAATGATAGGCAAACCTACCAGGACTACTTTATATTGTGTAAGGGCCTTTGTACACGCTAATTCAAAGACTTAGAAGAGCGGAGCTTTGCATTAGCACCTAAAGGTGCAATTGGTTAAAAGAATGGCCAACAAAAGCTGGCCATTCATTCTTTGAATTTTCGTTACGACAACTTAGAAACGGCCGTGAACTTCATTGCTATCGAAGAAATAATTAATTTCTCTTTCAGCAGAAGCTTGAGAATCAGAACCATGAACTGAATTCTCTCCAACTGATTTTGCATAAAGCTTACGGATTGTACCTTCAGCAGCGTCAGCAGGATTAGTCGCACCCATAATTTCTCTATTGCGATCAACGGCACCTTCACCTTCTAAAACCATGATCATCACTGGTGCAGAAGTCATGAAGTTAACGAGTTCACCAAAAAATGGTCTCTCTTTATGCTCAATATAAAAGCCTTCAGCTTTTTCTTTTGAAAGTTGAGTTAACTTACAAGCGGCAATACGTAGGCCTTCTTTTTCAAAGCGCGCAATAATATTACCAATATTATTATCAAGAGTTGAATTAGGTTTAATAATACTTAATGTTCTTTCAGTCGACATTGTTGCTCCTCTTACGTTAGCAATTATTTTTTATTTTTTAAGATATTTTCCATGGTTTGTCCAAGCTCAGCTGGAGAACGAGCGATAGCAACGCCACATTCTTCAAGAATCTTAAACTTAGCTTCTGCCGTATCGTCACCGCCGGAGATGATGGCACCAGCATGTCCCATTCTTTTACCGGGAGGCGCTGAAGCACCAGCAATAAAGCTGACGACAGGCTTAGTCATATTCTTTTGAATCCAACGGCCAGCATCAGTTTCAGCAGAACCACCGATTTCACCAATCATAATGACGGCCTCTGTATCAGGATCTTCCTCGAATAATTCAAGCATATCGATGAAGTTTGTGCCATTAACCGGGTCGCCACCGATACCAATACACGTTGATTGACCAATTTCTCTTTGAGTTAATTGGTAAACCGCTTCATAAGTCAAGGTTCCCGAACGAGAAATAACACCTACTTTACCAGGCATATGAATATGGCCAGGCATAATCCCAATTTTACATTCGCCCGGAGTAATAATTCCAGGGCAATTAGGACCAATAAGACGCGTTTTAGAATCTTTTAAAGCAGCTTTAACTTTAGTCATATCAATAATGGGAATCCCCTCAGTGATAGCAATCACCAGAGGAATCTCGGCATCAATACATTCAAGAATTGAGTCCGCAGCAAATGGTGGCGGAACCATAATCATAGCAGCATTGGCCTCTGTCTTCTCCACTGCTTCACTAACAGTATTAAAAACAGGAAAGCCTTCGTGGATTGTTCCACCTTTACCAGGAGTCACACCCCCAACGAGGTTGGTTCCATAATCTCGAGATTGCAGTGAATGAAATGTCCCCTGCTTCCCGGTAAAACCAACGGTTATTAATTTTGTATCTCTTCCTACTAGAATGGCCATTATGCATTTCCTCCATTCGCAGCAGCAACAACTTTCTTAGCGGCATCCGCAAGATCATCAGCTGCAATAATTTGTAAATCTGAGTCGTTAAGAATTTTCTTCCCAACGGCGACATTAGTTCCTTCTAAACGGACAACAAGAGGAACAGTCACTCCCAGACTCTTAGCAGCTGCGACTACACCTTCAGCGATAATGTCACATTTCATAATGCCACCGAAAATATTAACAAGAATCGCCTTCACCTTCTCATCAGAGAGAATAATGCTAAACGCCTTCTCAACGGTTTCTTTAGTCGCCCCGCCCCCTACATCGAGGAAGTTGGCCGGCTCTCCACCTTCTAATTGAATAATATCCATCGTCCCCATAGCAAGGCCAGCGCCATTAACAAGGCAACCAATATTACCATCGAGGGAAATATAGGAGAGGCCATGAGCAGAAGCTTCTAGTTCTTTTTCAGATTCTTCTGTTGGGTCTCTTAACTCTTCGATGTCTTTATGACGGAAAAGCGCATTATCATCAAAATTCAATTTAGCGTCGAGAGCAATGACATCGCCATTTTTCGTCGTCACTAAAGGATTGATTTCAGCAATGGTGCAATCTGTTTCAATATAGAGTTTATAAAGACCGGCGAAAAACTTTGTCGCCTTCTTCACCATTTCTTTATCTTTAAGGCCAATACCATAGGCCAATTTTCTTCCAATAAAGGGAGTAAAGCCTGTCGCAGGGTCTACAGAAACTTTAACAATTTTTTCTGGAGTTTCCGCTGCAACCTTTTCGATCTCAACGCCACCCTCAGAACTTGCCATGAAAGTTATTTTTCCCTTGTTACGATCTAAGACGAGTCCAACATAGTACTCATGATCAATGTCACAACCTTGCTCGATGAACAAAGTATGGACAACTTTTCCTTCAGGTCCAGTTTGATGGGTCACTAACGTCTTACCAAGAATTTCAGTGGCGTGTGCGCGCACTTCATCAAGGGACTTCGCTAACTTAACACCACCAGCTTTACCACGACCACCGGCATGGATCTGAGCTTTTACAACCCAAATATTACCACCTAATTTTTCGGCAGCAGCAACTGCCTCATCAACACTCTTTGCGACCTGGCCACCTAAGACTGATATCCCAAAATTTTTCATCAAGTCTTTGGCCTGGTACTCATGTACATTCATACAAGCTCCTAAAAATCCACGTTATCTGAATTGAACCCCATAATAATCATAGTCCGACTATCCTACTAGGAGCATCGCCCCAAAAGTACTTGATTTTTTTTGCTCATCTGGAGGATAATCACCGAAAACCGCATTGTTAGCAGGGGATAAGGTAATGCAAGACATTAAAAAATATATTTTGGAACCCGGATTTTTCAGGCTTGACGGTGGAGCAATGTTCGGCATTATCCCCAAACCCTTGTGGAATAAGGTCGCTCCGGCCGATGAGCTCAACAGAATTGATTTATCACTTAGGCTCTATTTATTACAAACCAAAGACCGTCTTATTTTAGTCGACACAGGAATTGGCGATTATCATGGCGATAAATTTGACCAACGTTTTGCTGTTGAAGGTGGCGACTCACCTCTTGAAAAGGCGTTAGAAGAGGCAGGCCATAAGAGCGATGAGGTAACCGACTTGGTGATCAGTCATTTGCATTTTGACCATGTGGGCGGCATCGGCAAAATGGTCTCTGGAGAAATGGTTCCAGTTTTACCAAAGGCCAGGTGCCACCTCCACCAAGATCATTATCAATATGCCCTTAACCCGACAGACCGCGACTCAGGATCTTTCCACAAGAGCAATTTTGAACCTATCATTGCCTTCTACCGGAACCAAGGTCTATTAAGGATGCACCAAGGTGAGGAGGGTGAATTAATGAACTTAAATGAGGAGCAAAGCTTGCGTTTTAAATGCTCTCATGGCCATACCCCATTTCTGATGCATCCCTACGATAATGAATATATTTACTTGGCCGATCTTATTCCGACTTCTAATCATATCTCTATTCCCTGGGTCATGGGTTACGATATTGCCCCAGGCGAAACCACCAGAAATAAAAAAGAATTTTTAGATTTTATTATCGATAAAGGCCTGAAGATCATTTTTGAACATGATCCTCTCTATTATGCGGCGACCGTGATTATCAACGATAAAAAGCAATATAGCTTTGGCGAGCGCTTTGCTCGCCCTGCACCACGGAGCTTAAAGGCCTTCCCCCTTTAGAGGACCAAAATAATCGAGTTCGGCCTGCAATTGCTTGAGCTCCAGCATATTAGATTGCTGTAATTGGCGTAAGCGCTTTTTAAATTGAGAAGATAGTTGGTGGCTTCGATGGGGTTTAGTTTTAAAAAGTCTCGCCATCTCTGAAGCAACCATTCCAATATCCTTACCATGCCTTAATAACTTATCAAAGGCCAATGATTCGGCAGGCCTGGAATTCATCAGTGAAATATGCTGGCGGTTATTATCTAAAATCAAGCGCTGCAGAATCGGTCCCACCTCAGTATTATAAGCATTTTCAAATCCTCGAACATTAGGACTGCGACCGGAAAAATAACGTCCTAGCATTCCCTCGACCTTTAATAAAAGGGCGTTATAGGTTCTATAACCTTGAAGACGATCGCGTAAAGGATTAACCATTTCCATCGCGACCCTGTTTTTAAACTTTTTTAAACGTTTTTTAAGTGCCCTTTTCGAACCAGGGTAATAATAAAAGGTGGTTGTTAAAATATTGGGTTTTTGCCAATCAATATTTTTATTCAGAACACCTACCGAGGGGTAGGCCTTTAGCTTAACTTTATAAACCCCCGGAGCGAAAGTGTTTCCAGCAAGGACATCAAACTTATTAAGGTAAAGACGACCCTCTTTCATGGCGCCAGAGGCACGCACTCGCACTTCCCGGGTCGACATAATATCCCCAGGAGTTCCAACAAATTCTACCAAAATCCATTGTGGACCTTTCTGATTAGAAGCGAGCCAAATCCCCTGGCCCTTGCGATCAGGAACCAAACGATACTTGGGAGAACCCTTATGGCCCATCACTCGTTTAAGCGCCTTGGCGTGAACGCGATGGGTATTATGAAATTTGTCACTTTGCCCGAAGAAATAGCCTCCTAAAACAAATTGCACCACAAAGAAAGATAAAATACATGACCATTGAAAGGGACCTTTACGGAACCAAGGAGCTTCATCTTTCTCACCTTCCTCCGGTCCTTTAACATAAGCTTCCTCAATTGAGTCAATAGGAGTCGCTGTGGCGACTCGTTCTTGAGACATTATTTCAGGTTGAATTTCCTCTTCTAAAGAAAACGGGAGTGGCGGTGGTGCCATGTCTTCTTGCAAACAAATACTTGGAATCGGTGGTGGCCCATCACTCAGGTCATTTTTATTTACAGGACTTTCCATAAATCTCTCTGCGCCAGGGATTTACAAATCCGGTCTGGCCTTTTAGGGTTATACCCAAATATTGTAACCAAAATGCTCGTTAAAAGATACGTTGCATTATTTTTCTGGAAGAAAATATGGCAAGCCAAACACCTGACTATAGCGCTCAACTGAAAGGCCGTCGCGCCGACAAAGTCTCATCGCTGCTAACAAAAACCCCTCAGCAAAATGGCCATATGGTTTTCCTCGCGAACGACGATGAGGGCGTTAGGCTCAATGGCGGTCGCCGCGGAAGCGAATTTGGGCCTCAGGCGATTTTTAATCAAATTAAAAACCTATCGAAACGATCAGTGATGCCGCCCCTCTATGCCCACACTCTTCACTCATCTCCTGCAATGGAAAGCTTCTCCTCTAAGCAAGCAAAAGAGCAAAGGGATATTGAATCTCTGCTCGAGCAAGGCCCCTCGGTATTTATTCATTTAGGTGGTGGCCATGATCATATTTACCCACTACTTAAGGCCCTTGCCAAAAACGAACGCCGGATAAAGGTTGTGAATATTGATGCCCATTTGGACACCCGCACAGACCCACTTCCCCACTCTGGTACTCCCTTCCGTCAATTTGACCGTGAGCATCCCGGTATGATGGAACTGACCCAATTGGGAATTCATCCCTACGCCAATACCGATAGTACTTTTACCGAGCTCTCTACCCCCATGCGTATCTTCAATTGGCAAAAAACAGAGTCTATGGATGTCGTTGACCTCTTTCCGCAAATAAACGATCATGATCAAATCGTTCTGTCCTTAGATTGTGATGGCCTTGATAGTAGTGTTATGGAAGCAGTCAGTGCAGTTAATCATCTAGGCATAAGTAAAGAAAAGGCATTCGCTCTATTTAACCATTATTGGAATATCTCCCAAAATCGACCTTCCTATCTGGGCCTTTATGAATACAACCCTCTCTACGACAATCTTTCTAACAAGGGGGCGCGTTTATTAGCGGGTCTGATTTACCCATTTCTTTTGAAAGAAACGCGTTAAAAGAAAAGTGGTAAACATATTCTCCTTTTTAAATGAAATTTTGTACCATTTTCTGGCCAACATTTCTGTTCGCATAACCCCGCATTAATCTCGTCTCCATCATAGCGAGGTCCGCAAGCTTTTCTTTTCTGTTAAGTCATCGAAGCCTTGATCAATGGCCAGCATTATGCCAAAAAGTATGGTGAAATCGACTTCTTGATATGAGATTAAAAATGTTCAAAAAATTACTACATAATGCGTTTAATAAAATAAATAACCACCAAATGATTGATGAAATTCATCATTATACTCAAACCAATTCTCGCTACGCTTTTATCGCTCAAATAAACTTTGGCCCCATCCTTAATAGTCCATTAAATAAACAAATTGCCATCGGAACAACTGACTCGCAATTAGGGTTTATACAATTACTAAACGGTGATCTTTATCCATTAAAACATGGGATTATTGGGAAGGGAGAAAAAGGCCCTGAGGAATTAATTATTAATCTGATTCATAATTCAACTCAGATGGCCTTCGACCATATGACTTCTTATATCAACTCTTCCGCTACTGGAGTCGAAGTTAAGGTAGAAGAAAAGGAAGTTACAGGTGAAGAGTGGCTAAAACTCAGTGTGCAATTATTAACAAAGTCTTTAAAAAGTCTTACTGATGATAAGGAGGCCATTTTATCTTCTGTTATTTCTTATAATCCCGATCAAAAAGTTCTTAAGGCGCGAATTTTTAATCTCGACTTTAGAGTTGAGGTATTGGGAGATGGGTCCGTTTATCTTGAAGTTCATGATTACAAGAATACCTCGACTCCCGAGATGAAACTTGCGCAAAAATTTGATGCTTATCGGGGTAAAATAATGGATCTAATGATTGACCTTATTATGGCACATCATAAGGCCTTAATGATTTAACACTAGGTGTAAGGTTTAATCATTTTAATGAGACAGTTAATTCTCGCTATAACGTTAACCCGAGACGAAAAAAAGCCCCGTTAAAAACGGGGCCTTTTTACGAGAGACATTTTTGGAGTTAAGAAAAAATCCTTTTTTCAAGAACTCCCACACACACTTAAATATATAGCAAAGAGCGTGCCAAAAATGAGATCTCAAAAAGGACCAGAAGTGGATGGTTCACGTGGTTTTAAAATCAATGGTGCCAATAAGATGACTAACGCCCACAGTCATCTAGTCAAAAGTTTGACGCGCATAAATAAAGTTTTCTAATTCTCGAATACCTTGCCATAAACTTTCACGCTCATCCTCGTTGCCAAGAAAAGTTCCAATATGACAGAAAATCTTGGGGGAATCTTTATAGACGATATCCACATCCAAATGAAACCGCTCCGAGACCGGGTAAATAACAATGCGGCCACGATAAAAAGGATCACCTTTTAATTCGACCCAATGTTCGGCCGGATATTCACACACTTCTTGCATGCTGACCTCCCTTGAATTACCATTGCTCTCAAGCTAATTAGTAATAAAGGATTTAATAAATGAAGACAAGGATTCTCTTTCCCCTTTTCTTGGGTGTCATCTTAGGAACCGCTGCTCAGGCAAAATGCCAAATAAGCAACGATGATATTAATGTCAAATGGACCGCCTTTAAAACCAAAAAGAAAGTCGGAGTTGGTGGAAGTTTTACCAATCTAGATTTAATTGCCCGTGCTGCCCAAAAAGACCTCGATGCAACCTTATTAGGCCAGGAAATCAGCATTGAAACGACATCAATCAGCACTAAAAACCCCGCTCGAGATAAAAAGATTGCCAAATTCTTTTTTAGCACGATGAAAAGCGGAACGACGATTACAGGGAAAGTCACGAAAGTGACCAAAGATATAATTAGTATCGAACTGTCCTTTAATGAGAAAAGTAAAGTCATTGATTTCAAACGTAGTGTTAATAAAGGAGTTTTAAGCGCTAAGGCGACTATCGATGTGCTAGACTTTGGTATGAATAGAGAATTAGCGGCATTGAATAAAGCATGTTTTGCCCTTCATGAAGGAAAAACCTGGTCTGATGTCAATATTGAAATTACCGCCAATTTAAAAAACTGCAAATAAAAAAGCGACGGCCCTGAAGAAAGTCTTCGGGGCCCACTCAAAAAACATCATTATCACCTGCTTCACTAAGAAAATGCCTTACAGAGCAAAAATGACAGGCATCTGTTGATACCTTTTTTTAAAAACTATATACCTAACTATAAGTTATCATTAGATTTACTAATATAATAAATCAATTCCGTTCACAATTCAGGCCGTGTCAATTGATTCTATTTTTAGTTCCTATAAAATATTATTAAGAAAAGGTTCAGGGGCAGTTGTGACGGGTATTTTTGAGGTTATTTATTTTGACAAAGAACTTTCTTCGTACTTTCTTTTGCAAATGAAAGCTCCCCTTTATTCTTCAAAACAGAATAAACTTGATAGGAGTCTTGATTGCACCAAATAAATGAAAATAATTCGAAGCGAATCTCATTTTGGAGTTCCAATCTTGATTCAATCAAAAGCCGTGATTCATTGTTTTCAAGCACCTTAAAATTTAGCAACCTTCCCTTTAATTCGGTCATTTGTTTTTCTTTTTGTATTCTTAAAACATTGATCAGATCTTTTTGTAAGTTTGCTGGCCTAGAAGGCGCTTTACTGACAATCAAGCGCATATTTTTTAGCTTAAACCTCCGTGCGTCCTTATTTTCTTTCACCAATTCCCAAGATTTGGGAATGATTAATTCATTGGAAAATATATTCGTGGCAAATAAGAGTATAATGGCCATCATAATCTTTGTTCTAGGCATCTCGACTCCCAGCATTGGTTTAGCAACTGAACTCTATGATAAAGTACTTTCACAAAATACAAAAGGATATTTAAATTGCGAAGCTTTAAAAAGCTGCACGGAGAACTCTCTTTCGAGGGTCAGTTTTAAGGTTTATTTCAAAGATGATGGTCAAATTCTTAACTTTAACTTCCACTGCACAGGTAAAGATTCAGCGCTGGCCTTTGTCGAGCATGACCTTACGCCTCCTGATAATCAAGAAAATCCCTGTGTCGATCCCAATCACAGCGAGCCACTCAATAACGAAAAATTCAATGAATTGATCAGTACGGCAGAAGAAATCAATAAAATGTATCAGGTCGATTCATGCTCATTGACTGTGAAACAATGTTTTAGTCAAGTCAAAGATAGTTTTAAAAAGGATTGGAAATACCTTTTTTCCAAAAAAGAAGATCCTGCCGCTGGCACTGAGGTTGGTTGTATTGGCAATTTTTTGTCAAAAATCAAAACTGACTTTAAGACAACATTAAAATTCGTTTTTCATGACATACCACAATTTGCGGGTTCCCTCGCTAAAACAATTTGGAACTCCTATTTTAATAAGCAGGATAATTTCCAAAAGGGAGAAATCTTGCGTAGTTTTATGGGTGAATCGATTGTCTCCGCCGTTGAAGAGGGAAACACAGATGCAGTTTATGATAGTATTAAAAAGAATTTTAGAGCGATCATCGAGGGACTTAAAGATTATTATGGAGGGGTCATCGGATGTACCAAATGGGAAGGCGATCCCTATGAGTCAAAATGTTTACAAAAGGCCAACGCACTTTCATGCAATTCCTGCGATGATAAACTTAATTTGATTTGCGGTATTTTGGCCGAGGCGGGAGGCTTTGCCTTATTAGGGGGCGCGGTTGCCGTTCCAGCAAGTATGATCAAAATAGCTAAATTAACTTCCGTTGGTAAAAAGATCACCAATGCCAGCAAGTTCACCGATAAAATTACAGATCTTAGAGGCTCAACACTTGGCAGACGAGTAACCTCTAATATTTCCTTTGATCAAAAGGGAACCTCGGTTCTTAACTCTATACTCAACGCCGGCTCCTATTTTCGAGGTGCCGCTAATGAATTCCTCAACTGGATAGCAGTTGGCCCCCCCTTAAGTCGCTTTGTTAATAATAATTGGTTTATGCGACCCTATTCCAACGCCTACCGAAACACGAAGTTGAAAATCGCCAAGGTTTCCGTTAACCGCTATATTAACCGCCCAATGGCAAAAAGCGGTCATAAATTATTAAGTAAGCGTGGTAGAGCGCTTCTTAATATCAATGAGGCGTTCGATCAATATATTAAAGGCCTATACTTGATTCGAGGGAAAAATTTCACCACACAACAATATAATCGCTTTCTCGATAATTATTTTGGGGCCATTAAAAAGGAATTAGAGACGGGACTAGGCTTTAATGTCAAAAAGGAGGGGCAGCATTTAATCATCAGTAAAGAAGGCCAGCGGTATACCTATCGCCCAAATTTCCAAAAGGCGCTTGAAAAGGATAAAATCTCTCTTGACGATTTTACCAGCGCAATCAAAAAAAATGATCCCTTTTTAGATAAGCACACAGATTTCAGTACTAAAGGTCCTCTTCATAAATTAAAAATGGCGGGATCACAACTCACTGAATATTATCAAGTAACAGGAGACGGGGTCGATGGTTTAGTTTATATGACACAAATAGGGCGAGTCCTCAAACAGGCCGATGGCTCGAATCTATGTAAAAAACCAGAGAACCTGACTATCTTAAAAAGAATTGATGATAATTCTCCCAATTAATTTACATCCAAAGTCTTTTTGAAATTAAATAACCATGACTTTAAATTGCATTTTGACACTTGGTTAATTGGCGATCTGAGCGGCGATATGTAAAGAGGAGGCCCAGATGGGCCCCCTCTAGGTTAATATTACGATTTCATTAACGTCGGCGACGGGCCTGGCGCATTTCTTTGCGATCAGCGCGCCTTTCCTGGCGAAACTTTCGCCGGGTTTGACGCTTTTGCTGGCGCATCTCACGCCGTTCTCTTCTCCTTTCATTTTTATATTTGCGATGGACCTGGCGATTCTCTTGGCGCATTTCCTTTTTAGAAATTTCACCATTTTTCATCGCCTCGCGATTCTCCTTTTTGGCCTCCTTAAAGGCCTGATGATCTGCCTTACGATCCTCCTTAAAGTTTTCTCGTGCCTCGGCCCTCTTCTCCTTCATTTCTTCTCGGGCCTCTTGCCGATCTTTTCTAAACTCGGATCGGGCCTCGGCCCTTTTTTTCTTCATCTCTTTGCGGGCCTCGTGACGCTTCTCTTTCAACCTACTTATTGGTCGATCTTGCGCCATGACACTCGTACCCACGAGACAAAGAGAAATACCCAATAACCATTTATTCACAATTACCTCCAATCATAGGGATTATTCCTCGTTCAACTCATCGTAAAACCGGCACCAAAACTTGAGTAATTCGATCCGACTCTCTGGAATATGCGTAGTTATCGCTTTTTGTTTATACGCTCTGCACTTTAATTAGGGCTTAATTTATTAAAATTTATCAGATACTATAAGCAAGATTTATCTTTATCATACGTTCATTTTTCAAGGAGTACGTGTCCTATGTCTTCATTATGCAAGCGCTTGAGCTCTTCAGTTGTCAAAAAACAATTGATGGCCATCACAGGCCTTTTGCTTTGTGGATTTTTAGTCAGTCACCTTATTGGTAATTGCCTCATTTATCTCGGAGCGGAAGCGTTTAATTCTTATGCCCATGCCCTTATCACTAACCCCCTCATTTATATTGCCGAAGCGGGATTATTGGCGATATTTCTCACTCATATCGGCTTGGCAATCCGGCTGACGATTGAGAATAAGAAAGCGCGCCCAGTTTCTTATTATATGAAGACACCTACTGGCCGTGGAGCGACTTTCGCTTCGGCCACTATGCCCTATACCGGTATGACCATTCTTGTTTTTCTTGTTTTCCATATCCTCCATTTCAAGTTTGGACCCGTTTACACCGCCTCCTATAATGGTGTGGAAATGAGAGATCTCTATAAGCTCTTAATTGAATACTTCCAAAACCCTTTCGCAGTAGCTTGGTACGTTATTGCTATGCTTGCTCTTGGTCTACACGTCAGCCACGGCTTTGCCTCTGCTTTTCAATCAATAGGTTTTAACCACCCTAAATACAATTGTGCCCTTAAATGCCTCTCGAAGCTTTACGCTGTCGTGATCACTTTAGGATTTGCCGCACTTCCCATCTACTGCTTTCTTCAAGGAGGGAATTAATTATGAGTTCTAAGAAATTAAATGGAAATGTACCTGAAGGGCCCATTCAAGAAATATGGGATAAGCACCGTTTCAATATGAAATTGGTTAACCCTTCCAATAAAAGAAAATTTAAGGTGATCGTTGTTGGTACAGGTTTAGCGGGAGCTTCCGCTTCGGCGACTCTTGCAGAGCTTGGCTATAATGTAGACGCTTTCTGTATCCAAGACTCTCCCCGGCGCGCTCATTCAATCGCCGCACAAGGGGGTATCAATGCTGCTAAAAACTACCCCAATGATGGAGATTCTGTCTGGCGTCTTTTTTACGATACTGTTAAAGGTGGGGATTTCCGCGCCCGTGAGGCGAATGTTTACCGTCTCGCTCAAGTCTCTAATAATATCATCGATCAATGTACGGCCCAAGGTGTGCCTTTCGCTCGCGATTACGGCGGGACCTTGAGTAATCGCTCTTTTGGTGGTGCTCAGGTTTCAAGAACCTTCTATGCTCGCGGCCAAACGGGGCAGCAATTATTATTAGGGGCCTATAGTGCTCTCATGAAAGAGTCTCATAAAGGCAAAGTGAAAATTTATACTCGCCGTGAAATGGTAGAATTGGTAATGGTAGACGGCAAGGCCCGTGGTATCATCGTTCGTAACGTCATCACAGGAGAGCTTGAAAAATATAAGGCCGATGCTGTTCTTCTTTGTACTGGTGGTTACGGGAATGCTTATTTCCTTTCGACCAATGCCATGGCCTCCAACGGTTCTGCTGCCTGGAAAGCTTATAAAAAAGGCGCCTATTTCGCTAACCCTTGCTATACTCAAATTCATCCCACTTGTATTCCCGTTCATGGGGAAAATCAATCCAAGCTGACATTGATGTCAGAGTCATTACGCAATGACGGTCGAGTCTGGGTTCCCAAGGCCAAAGGTGATAAAAGAAGTCCTAAAGATATTCCTGAGGATGAGCGCGATTATTATCTCGAGAGGATTTACCCCTCTTTTGGTAACCTCGTACCACGTGATGTCGCCTCAAGAAATGCCAAGAATCAAGTGGATGATGGTAAGGGCGTCGGTGCAACAGGAGTCGCTGTCTATCTCGACTTCAAGGACGCCATTGAAAGAGATGGCCTAGAAACGATTAAGGCGAAATACGGTAACCTCTTTGATATGTATGAAAGTATTACCGACGAGAACCCGTACGTCGTTCCGATGAGAATTTACCCAGCAGTTCATTATACGATGGGCGGATTATGGGTTGATTATAACCTCATGAGTAATGTCCCAGGACTTTTTGTTTTGGGTGAGGCCAATTTCTCTGACCATGGAGCAAACCGCTTAGGCGCTTCAGCATTAATGCAAGGTTTGGCCGATGGCTATTTTGTTATTCCCTATACTCTCGGAAATTATTTAGCGACAGAAAAACCAGAGGAGACTCCAGTTGATCTCGATTCTCCTGAATTTAATGAAGCTTATCATTCCGCCCAAGAGCGTTTCCAAAAGCTTCTCAGTATTGGTGGTAATCGTTCTGTTGACTCTTTCCATAAAGAACTTGGTCAAATTATGTGGGAACACGTTGGTATGGCAAGAGAAGAAGAAGGTCTAAAAGCTGGCATTGAAAAAATTCAAAAGTTAAGAGATGAATTTTGGAAAAATCTAAGAGTGACCGGTACGGAAGTGGGTGTCAATATTGAATTGGAAAAGGCCAACCGTGTCGCGGACTTTTTAGAATTAGGTGAATTAATGGCCCGTGATGCCCTAGAAAGAAGGGAATCCTGTGGTGGTCATTTTAGAATGGAATCCCAAACCGAAGAGAATGAAGCGAAACGTGATGATCAAAACTTTGCTCACGTTGCGGCCTGGGAATTCCAAGGAGTTGACAATACTCCTATTCGCCACACCGAAGAATTAACTTTTGAAAATGTAACTTTAACTCAAAGATCATATAAATAAGGGAAGTAATATGAGTCACGATAATAATTTAATGACCCTTAATTTAAAAATTTGGCGCCAGAAGAACCAAGATGATAAGGGCCAAATGGTAGATTATAAACTATCTGGTGTTTCTAAGGATATGTCATTCCTTGAAATGCTCGATTTACTTAATGAGCAATTAGTTAATGAGTCCAAAGAGCCAGTGGCCTTTGATCATGACTGTCGTGAAGGCATTTGCGGTATGTGCTCATTGATGATCAACGGCCAGGCCCATGGACCTCGAAAAAATACCACCACCTGCCAATTGCACATGCGTGAGTATAAAGATGGCGATACCATCGTTATAGAGCCATTCCGTGCCCGCGCCCTTCCAGTTCATAAAGACCTAATTATTGACCGTTCGGCATTTGATGAAATCATCGAGGCCGGCGGTTTTGTTAACGTCGCCACAGGAAACGCTCAAGACGCTAATAGTATCCTCATCCCTAAGCTAGATTCTGACTTAGCGATGGATGCAGCTTCTTGTATTGGTTGTGCTGCTTGTGTTGCTAGCTGTAATAACGCTTCAGCGATGTTATTTGTTTCCGCTAAAATTTCTCAATTGGCACTTTTGCCCCAAGGTAAAGTCGAAGCTGAGAAACGTGCACTTAGTATGGTCGACAAGATGGATGAATTGGGATTTGGAAATTGCACTAATGAGGCCGAATGCGAAGCAAGCTGCCCCAAAGGCATCAATATCAGCAATATTGCCCGCATGAATCTTGAATACCTCAAAGCGGCGGTTGCTAGTAAAATTGATTAATGCTCGTCTACTCCGAGAAGATTAATCAATTCACAAAAGTCTTAACGTCCCACTTCCGCCGTATCATGCGGCAGGAGTTGGGACTTACTTGTCACCGTAGCCGGTTTGAATGGAATGGCCATTACGTCCCCTTTCATATTGTGCTTTTCGAACAAAATAATAAATGGGGTTATTTCGATCCCTCCCGCTACCAAATTGCCCTGCACCGCTCATTGATGAATTATTCTTTAGACATTCAATTGCAGGTTCTCAAGCATGAAATGGCCCATTTTTTGACCTTTCTCAAATATGGCAATGAAGTGAACGACCATGGGCCAGAGTTTAAGGAACAATGCAAGTTATTAGGAGGTAATGGTATTGAGCGCGCCTACCTCTCTCTTCCAGAGGTCCACAAATCACAGCCGAACCCTAATCAAAAAATTTTAGATAAAATACAAAAACTATTACGCCTCTCTCATAGCCAAAACCCCCATGAAGCACAGGCCGCAGCACTCAAGGCAGCGCAATACCAACAAGAATATAATTTAGGACAAAACGATTTTAATGAATACGATGAAGAGCTAATTTATGTCTGCATGGCACTCGAGGCCAAAAAAATGACTCCCAAGATTGAGGCCATTTACGATGTCATGGATCTCTTTCTGGTCAAACCCATTGTCCACCGATCAAAAGGTCGCACCGGCATTGAAATCATTGGTAGCGCTTTAAATGTTGAGACCGCTGATTATATGGCAAAGTTCTTATCCTTTGAATATGAACGCCTTTGGCAGGACTTCAAAAAGAATCAATTAACAGAAAAAGCGAATGCCAATCACCGTAAATCATTTTTTAAAGGTCTCTCCTTAGGGTTACGCCAAAAACTAGAAGCTGATCAGAATATCCAAGGTGTTGGCAAAGAATTAATGGTACTCAAAAATCAATTAACCAAACAATTGCATTTAGTGTACCCACGTCTATCCAAACAATCCTATGGAGGAAAATCACTCAACAGCGACGCTCTTCTTGCGGGGAATAAGGCATCCGCCTCTTTACAACTCCGCAAAGGGCTCAACCGCGCTAAAAATATTTTACTTTTATCAGGAGAGAAGAAATGATTCCCTGGGGATACATTGACGGGGCCTTTTCTACCTCATATATAGGGCCAATTTAGGCCTTAAGGATTTAATCTTATGATTCACATCAGACGTAACCTTCCCTTTTTTATGATCGCCTTTTGTATTGCAATGGGAGCGATGGGTGCTCACGCCTTTAAAAAGGTTCTAGGACCAGATCAATTGGCCCAGGTTGAAACCGCGACTCATTATTTGATGGTACACGCACTTGCGCATCTCGCTCTATTGAAGTCACCGATAAGTAATCGACTCTATTGGCTCAATTGGCTTGGTGTTTTATGCTTTTCAATAAACCTTTACCTCGTTGCCTTTTTTGGATGGCGCCAAGTGGTTCACCTAATCCCCCTCGGTGGAGTCATTATGGTCCTTTCATGGCCTATGATTGGCCTGTCAGCGAGAAAGACCGACTAATCAAATTCACTTCAATAACAAATCCTTATTGAATGTAAATTGCTCAGATTATCCAAAAAAGGTGTTTTTCCATCTCATAATTAAATTTATTTAATTCTCAATTTTTTCTGCTCAGGACCGATAAGAATATTATCCCAGGAGATGAGTATGAGCACAGAAGCGAGGGTCAATGGCCCCTTACAGAACTTTGTTAGCTGTTGTACAAATACCTTTAAATTATTTGAACATGAAACAAATTTGGCCTTATCTCGCTCCACCTTATGGCACTTTACCAGTCGCTACAAAAGGACTGGTCACCATTACGCGATTTTCTGCGCCCCCCAAATGAAGAAATCGCGTAACCTCATTAAGCTCGCTCACCGCAAAATACCAGAAGATCATCGCCTCATTGTTATTTGCGATAGTTTTTCAGAATCTGATCGCCACCTCGCGGATGAATTAGATTTTTGCTTGATGACCTTTGGCCTACTTAATGAATTTGGTCGTGACATGGCCGCAGCACGACAGCGAGAAGAAGAGATGAATCTCTTGGCGAATGGAATGGCGATTGATTCAGAAGCGATGCAAGAGGACTTCTCACAGGTCATTGAAGATATTATCCATCTATCAAATAATCAGTAATTCATTAAACTCGTCGGTTATTTCATTATCCAAAACATCGGCTTTTGATAATTTTAAAATTTTGAGAAATGATGGAAACCATTTTTTTTGAAGGATGCTCTGAACTTATTTTGCTCATCTTTGCCCAAAAAAATTATACGAGTTTAAGAAAATTATTCACTTTTCCTCCTATTAAACTATTACTTTTTAGTCCGAACAACCGATAAAGTAATATATATAAAAATAAGAATTTGCTGAGAGATCCAATTATGGCCGAGACAAAACAGATTAAACCAGGCGATACCTCAAAAACCACTGACATCAAGAAGAAATTGGAATTAGTCGAACCGGAGAACGATTCTATAAGTGAACAATCCGTCTCCCAAGTGATTTCACAAAAAGAAGTTAATCAAAATATCAAACGAAAAATTATTACACTACTTGAACGGATCGTCACGAATCATTTTGAACGCCTTTTTGTATTAATTATTTTATGCTCCACTGTCTTTATAAATTATTTTGTAGTTCAAAAATTAGCGTTTTTAAATTTTTATTACTTACCAATCATAGCCGCCAGTTATTTCTTGGGACTAAGAACAGCGACCATTGGTGCGACTCTCTGTGTTCTCATGGTCATTTTTAATTATATTATCTCACCTGGAAGTTTCATTACCCATTCTTCAACCGAATCCATTTATATTCAAATTTCAACTTGGGGCGGATTTCTTATCCTTGCGGCCTATATTGTCGGCAAGCAACAGGAAAAAATCTTCTCTAAAATAACAAATGAAAAATCCCTTAATGAAGATCTGATTAAATCTCAAAATGAATTAAAAACCGCTAATCAGCAATTGAAAGATTATACTGAAAACCTGGAAGTAAAGGTCAATGAAAGGACTGCAGAGCTTGAAAAGTCACACGCCTCAATCCAAGAACTTAAAAATAAAGTTGAAGATACCCTCTACGCAACAATGGACTCGGCCGTCGTTCAACAGATTATCACCGGCCGTTTACGCAGTGAAAAAAGAGAGATCGGAATTTTATTTACCGACTTAGTTAATTTTACAAGCTATTGTGAGACATTGAGTCCCGATTTAGTCGTTCGTGATCTCAATCGCTTTCTTGCGACGATGGAGCCTATTATCTCAAGTTACCAAGGTCATATCGATAAATTTATCGGTGATAGTATTATGTGTGAATTCGGTGCTCCAATCCCCTTTGCCCAGTATAAATTATTATGCGTTCTATCTGCCCTCAAGATGCAGGAAAAATTAAGATCCGAAAATTTCCCATGGAAAATGAGAATCGGAATCGCCTGCGGTCCATCCATTGTTGGTATGTTTGGTTCAAAAAGAAAAACTTATACGGCGATGGGAGACGTGGTCAATCTGGCATCCAGGCTTGAGGGCATATGTCCTGCCGGAGGTGTACTTATTGACCATGAGACATATATTGGAATTGAAAGGTACCTCGACGTTAAAATATTCCAACAAATGGGAGTTGAAGGCAAAGAAAAAGTCAAAGATCTTCAACAAGAACTCGAAGACATATTACAAGAGTTAAAAATGGCGAATGACGATCAAGAGCGCGCTATCTTGAATTATAAATGTGGTCACCTCCATTTGAGTTTATGCGCTTTCCAAGAGGCCTATGATTGCTTTAAAACGGCTACCTTATTAGGGCCCAATACGATGGAATATAAAATGGCCTTCGCCGAAGCAACATTGAAACTAGAAGAACAAAAAATTATTACGATTAAGGGCAAAGTCAATAATGTCCAAGTTCTAGAGGTAATCGGCCTGAAAGACCCCCTAAAAGATGGATCTCGAGTGTCCCGTACTTTTTTTGAAAAATATCGTGCCTTTGAAGAGCTTCTCATTTTAGATAATGACCACTTACTTCCCATCGAGGCAATTGATGGTAGTATCGGCCATTCACGCCTGGTTGCGCTTTTCTCCTACGCCGTGGCCAAAGAGTTAAACCTCTGCTCTGGTGAAGTGAAAAATATAGTTAATGCCGGCTACCTGGCCGATATAGGAAAAGGAATTATTCCTGAAAATATTTGCAATAGAGTTGGGCATCTCAATTCTCGAGAATTCTCTGAAGTCATGCGCCATCCAGATGAATCGATTCGAACCTTAAAAAGGTTAGGAATTGTTGAAGATGATATTTTAAATATCATCAAACAAAGTCACGAATATTTAGATGGTAGTGGCTACCCCCAAGGGCTTTCGGGGTCCTCCATCACAAGAGAAGCGCGTATTGTAACAGTTTGTGATAGTTATGCGGCGCTAATTTCTTGGAGACCCTACCGGGACGCATGGTCTCAACCAGTCGCTTGCGATGAACTTTTAAAGTCAGCTAACGATGGAAAACTTGATCCCAAAATCGTTAATACCTTAATTTCTATATTATAAACAATCATCGGGCACTTCATTGGTATAATGATACTCTATAAATTCATTGATCGCCTCTAATGGGATGTATAACTCATCCTTTCCCGGAGTGAATAAATGTCCTGCGATCCCCATGCTCTGGGCCTTCTCAACTTCTGCCAAATTTTCAGAAATATAGGCAATGGGACAATGATCGGCCCTTGCCATGGCCTTCACATACATAATTTCCGCAGGTTTTAATTCAGAATTATTAAGAGGAAGAAAAATTTCATCAAATTGCCCCCAATCAAAAGACCTATCTCCGGCCCAATTCTTAGCGACATATTCTTTTAAGGTTTTTAATTTTTCCTTATAATCTATTCCAAATGTTTCAGGGATATTTGAGATGAGTCCAACCTTGAGACCCCGTTGATGGAGATTTTCAATATATTGCCTGGCACCTTTGAAGTAGCGGATACCCTCTGGTCCCTTGGTATCAATTACGGTATCGCCTAAGTCAAAATAGACCCACGATGTTTTACTTTTTGTTTTAGCTTTTGCCGTCGCGTGGGAAGAAATAAGGCCTACCAGAATGCAACTAATAATTTTAAAATTAATAAGTACTCGTTTCATCCATACTCCTTTAGATGACTCGTTTTCTGATACTTATTAATATTATTATATTTAAATTTTGTCGGTGACCTAAATCAAGCAAAAAATTGAGACTTATTACTCGCACTTTAGCTATAGAGGTCCTTCATCATTTTACGAATTTTAATTCTCTCTTGGGCCTCTGGAAGGCCCCAATTCTTTTGATAATGAAAGATCTCTGCCGCTGAACGTGAGCCAAAATGCCCATCTAATATCGCAATTTTCTCTGGGCCTAATAGTCCAGGGTGATCTATACCACAGGCCCAGGTGGCCCGCATAATTTCTTTTCTTAAGGCAATAATATATTTGGCCAGTCTTTGTGACTTAAGACTGGGATCAAGTCCTCGTGTAAGCCATTTTGATTGGGTTGCAACTCCCGTCGGGCAACGATTGGTATGGCATCGCTGTGCCTGGATACACCCAACGGCCATCATCGCCTCCCGCCCAACACTCACCAAATCACAGCCGAGCGCCAATGCTAAAATGGCAGATTCAGAAAACCCAAGTTTGCCAGAGCCGACAAAAACGATACGATCAACAAGTTTCCTTTTGGCAAAAATGGCATACACCTGACTAAAGGCGATTTTGAATGGCAAAGCAATATGGTCAGCAAAGACCAAAGGGGCCGCACCAGTTCCCCCCTCTCCTCCATCAATCACAATAAAATCAACTCCTCTTTTTCCAGACTCCATTAAGCTCGCCAGCGTTTTCCAAAATTTGAGTTCACCAACCGCCGATTTTATTCCCACAGGGAGTCCACTTTCCTCTGCCAATAATTCCACGAAGTCGAGCATCTCATCAACATTTCTAAATGCCGAGTGACGTGAAGGGCTAACGCAATCTTGTCCCATCGGTATGCCGCGGGCCTGGGCAATTTCACGAGTTACTTTTTTGGCAGGCAAAACTCCTCCAAGACCTGGTTTAGCGCCCTGGCTAAGTTTAACTTCGATCGCCTTAATATTAAACTTCTCAATCGTTTCCTTAAAAAGCGTCAATGAAAACTTCCCCTTTTCATCCCGACATCCAAAATAACCGGAGCCAATATTCCAAATAAGGTCCCCTCCTTCATCGTGATAAATCGACACACCACCTTCTCCGGTACTCTGTAAACAACCGACCATTTCTGATCCTCGGTTGAGGGCGGTAACTGCGGCGCCGCTCAAGGAGCCAAAACTCATTCCAGAGACATTCACAATGGACTGAGGTCTAAAGGCGTGCCGTCTATGCCTATGGCCACCAAGTATTTTGGCACAGGGGATAGGCCAATCATTTCTGGACTTACCAGAATGGGGGAAATCCGAATGTTTAATGATGATATAATTGGAGGAGCGCTCCATTTCGTTGTCAGAACCAAAACCAAAATTTTCATTCTCTTCTTTGGCCGTGGCATAGATCCAGCGTCTTTGATCCCGCGAAAAGGGCAATTCCTCGTTATTGCTTGTCACAATATATTGCCTTAATTCTGGCCCCACTTTTTCTAAAAGGTAGCGCAGGTGGCCTATAATTGGAAAATTACGGATAATGGCGTGTTTTTTTTGGCAAAGATCATAGATCACCAAAACCACCACGAGTAAACCAAGCACGATCATAACGGAAATGATATCGAAGGCCATAATGAACTCCTAGATAAGGAATAAATGTTAAGGCATCAAAGCGTTAGTAGTAGCGAAGTCTTTCAAAGAGACATCGCAAACTCTACACTTGTTTACGATCAGGTCCAAATACCCATTTATGCTGCTGACCAATTACTCGAAATTGACCACTTAAATGTTCATTCCACTGAAGGATATCTGTAAATCTTTTGAGAGGAAATTTTTCACCTAGATTATAGGCAGGTGTTAAACAAAAGGGAATTTCCGTTCCCTCTAATTCTAATTGATCATACAGTTCGGCACATGCTTCAAAGTCAATTCTGTCTTCAACCACCGCCTTAATTTGAAATTTACCGGCAAATTGCTCAGTCATTTTTTTTAAAACACGATGGCCCATCTTAACGCCAGTTGATGGCGTTTTGTAATCAATACTAATATAATCAACTAAATCAAAAAGAAGGTTATCAATTCGTGTTCCAGCCGCCTCAATATTAACAAAATAGCGGCGCTCCTTTAGCTCCTTGGCAAGACGAATCACATCGGGCAATAGTTTGGGGTGGAGAGGATCACCACCAGTGATGGAAACGCGCTTAATACGGCCCTCAAGGGCCTCTATTTGCACCTCTTTTAGTATTTCGGGCATCGTCATGGCATGACCTGCTGAGAAGTCCCAGGTGTCCTTAGAATCACAATTGAGGCAACCAACTGCGCATCCCTGAAAACGGACAAAGACCTGGGGGGTGCCAATAAAAATCCCTTCTCCCTCAGTTGCACGATAAATTGAATTTAAATTAGATTTTTGTTCCATAGACCTGAATTAACACATTTAGAAAACCCATGGCCATAAAAAGAAGTATTTACAGCGACATCGTGCATTAATTTCTTGCAATATTTAGGTTTTCTGGTTGAATGATTAGATAGGGGTCATCATGAATTCAGTTAATATTATCGTAAGATTTAAAAAAAGTATCATGATTCATGAGATTGGCAGTGAAAAAGTCATCTTTGGTCGGGCAGAACATGCCTCTGTCACCCTTCCAGACCCAAGCTGCTCTGGTCAACATTGCCAATTGTACTTAAAAGACGGCTTTCTCATGATTCAAGACCTAGAATCCAAAAATGGAACATTTATAAATAATCATAGAAAGGAACTGCAGCAAAAGCTCTATATCGATGATATTATTCAAATTGGAGATTGCTACCTCTCAATTGATACCTCCAACCTTTCCCTGATTCAAAAACAAAAGTGGCGTAACCCTGAGAAAATTGGTCAAAATTCTAAAGATGTGTCGATGCTCGCAGAGCAAGAAAATGGTTATGAAATCACTATAAGTCGCAAAGAAGGTCGCCGCTCAGTTGCATCCAATCAGTATCATCAAAAGTCACGGAATAAAAAAGGCGCCTAAAGAAACTTACTCCTCTCCGGCCTTTTTCTTTTTACCCGGTAAAGAAAATTTACCCTTAGCAGGGTCTTCGTTCTCTTTTAAAGGCCGCGCGCCTACTTTGGTCTTCTCTCTAACTTTCATTTTGGGCCTATTTTTTAAGCGTGATTTTTCACTGCTCTTGTTGTTTTGTAACTCATCTAATTCGGCACGCGATAATTTTAATAATTGAGTCACCCGTATTTGCTCTTGCTCTGATTCAGGAGTGTCTGCCCCGGCCGGGTCGGGAATTGATGGCATAATGGCAGAGTCATCAAGGCTAAATTGGAAGGCCCCGATATCGGTTTGATCACTTTTATCTTCGGGATTACGCCGATCCCTTTCCTTTGTTAACTTTTTGAGAATTTCTTCATACTTAGCAATCTGTTTTGCTAATTGACTATCAGTTAAATCGCGCACCTTTACCATAAATTTCCCTCTGCCATTATTTTACCACTTTCCGGCTTTAAATAAAGTCCTCGATTTGATATGGATAAATTGTCATGAAAACCAAAATTAACCTCATATTTACCGAAATATTGGAAAGCATGCGCCAGGGAAAAAGGCCCAATGCCCATTTTACAAGGGACTTTGCCATAGAATTGGCCAATATTTTGACAGAGAGAAAAATGCAGGATGACGGCCCTCCTCTTGATCAAATTCTCTGTCTTCTCTCCTATGGCCCGGCCTACCCGGATATTTTTCTCACTCCATTATTAGAGCTTTTTCCCACTCTCCATGATAATGATGAGTTGGTCTTTGCTCTTCAGGCCTTACAAAATCAAATTATTGCCCCTTATACCCGTGATGGAAAACGCTTTGATCTAGATCTTTTGCAAACCTTTCAAAGCCTCTTACGCCAGGATATTGGTGATGAAGTGCATGAATGGTTGCTCCGCCTTATCGATCAATTAGGGCCACAAGCAATCTTTTTTAAGGCCGATCTTGTTGCTCTACGACCGCGCTTTACCCTATTTCAAAATCCTCATAAGAAGGCCTTGCAGCAATTAATTGATATGATGCTCAAACGTTTTAACCCCTAATTCTTTCTTTCTATCTCCGGCCGCTTTATAATAAAGAAAAGGGTGGTGTCATGGATAAAGAGGCCAAGAATTATTTATTAAATCAATTCAAGCAAATAAAAGGTTTAAAGAACGCCGCGCTTTCTCCCCTTCTCGCTCCTCACGAGGAAAGCGTCAAAGTGCAAATTCTGCCCGACAAAAATATTTCCACCGCAAAATTTAAGGCCAGTAGAGTTTCACCAGGTGTTTATTACGCCCACCCTTCCACTATAAAAGCAATGCGCCAAAATCTCTTTTTACTAGGGGAAGAAGGTTTTAATGACCTCAAAAATTTTGGCACTTGTATTAATTGTCAGAGTGATTGGGACCAGCAATTTTGGGCGCTTTGCCCGCAGTGCGAAAGCCCATTGACGCCCAATGCCCCAGCTTAGATGTCAATTTTTGTTAGAAAGCTTTTATTTACGATGGCCACTACTTTTAAGTAAGTTTTTGCCATTAAATACCCTAGACCAATTCTTCCGACTTTGAATAAGCGCCTTTGAGCTTTAGAAGATGGGAACTTTCTTACTGGGAGCTATCGCTATGGAATGCACAAAAAATAAGCACGAGTTTTTAAGTTTGCAGCAAATTAACACAATCCGGGAAAAGTTAATCGCTGAAAGAGAACGAATTTTGGAAACTGCTCAAAAAGACGAAGAAAGGCAAAAGTACCTTATTGATCGCAATGAGTTAAGTGATCCAGTGGATGAAGCATCTGCGAATATGCAGGCCTCACACGATATTCGCGTCAAGAATAGAGAAAGCTTTTATTTGCGCAAACTCAATAAAACCATTCAACGCGTGAACGACCCCGAGTTCGGCCTTTGTTCTGAATGCGGTCTTGAAATCTCCTTTGAACGTTTAAAGGCAAGACCAACAGCAGAGCTTTGTATTGGCTGTAAAGAAGAGTCTGAACATTCTGAAAAAAATAATTTTAAGCAGAGGCAATCGAAGTCTCTGGGCACTTCCCTTCAGGAAATGGCCTCTCGTTAAAATGAAAAAAGAGCTGGTCATCGACTATGTCATCGATCACTTCTATGGCAAGGCAACAACTGATTTCTTAATTGGTTACCAATTTAGAAAAATCCAAGAATGGGAAGGAGAAGATCCACTTCTTCCCCCTCTTACTGCCTTTGAATCACACCTGCCTCGAATTAAGTCTTTCTGGTACATGCAATTATTAGGTCGGCCATTGACACCTGGGCAAAGGCCTTTTGATCTCATAGGTGTCCATAAACGATTGCATATGAAAGTCGGAGAATTAGGGCGTTGGGTCTTACTCTTCAAAGAATCCCTTAGTGAAGGACGCCAGAAGTATCCAGATCATGAAAGCTTATTTTTGAATTGGGAAAATAAAATTGAACTTTTTAAGGGAAAGTTTCTTAAAGCGCCTGGCCTTTTTTTGCCTTAAAGGCGCGCACGACAAAGTCTTCTAAAACCGGCTCATTATGAACATCATCGAGGAGCCAATTGCGGGCGTACCATTGTCCCAAACGGGCCGCCTCTTTTTTAGCATCTTCCTCTGTATTAAACTGGATGACAATTAATTCTACCTTGCGTACTAAAACCCGCTTTCCACTGCCTTTGATACAGCCAGCACCATACTGAGAACAAACGACTCGTCTATGAGCTTCGTGATTAGGAATAGGAACTAATTCAACCTTAGGGTCAAATGCAACCGCCATATTCCATAACTCGATAGGGGAATAGACTTTTTCCTCTTTGGAACAGGAAAAACATAAAGAAAAAAGAAGGCCTAGGAAAATAACATTTTTCATCAATTCATTTTACCATCATAGGCCAGGATTTCAAATTAACGGCGTTTAAAGCGAGGAGTGCCCTTCACTCTTTTCATTTTCGTTGATTTTTTAAGAGCACCATATCCTGACTTTTTCTCGACTTTTGTTGTTTTTTTGACCGCTGCCTTTTTAGTAGCTGACTTCTTTTTGTCACTCAATTCGCGAACTTTAACAGGATCAATTTTTAAAATAGATTGTTGCTCAATCGCTTGGTTAATGCGCTTAATAATCGCCATATCCCGTTGTTCTACTAAATTGACAACCATACCTTTACTTCCATGACGGCCAACGCGCCCAGAACGGTGGATATAAAACTCTGCTTCAAAAGGCATATCGTAATTAATGATCCAATTGAGGCCCTTAATGTCTATACCGCGTGCTACGACATCACTACCCACGAGAATCCCGCCCTCATCGCGAAAATTTGTCATTACTTTTTTACGCTCTTTAAATTCTAAGTCCCCGTGAATTTGGTTAACCCTGAGCCGTGGGAAATCTTTTTTAAGAGTCTCATAAATTTCTTTTACCTGACTTTTACGATTGGCAAAAATAATTCCAGGGCCTGATAAACGCTCTTTAATGAGGGCATCTGATAATTTTAATTTTTCACCAGCATGACAATAAATATTATAAGTTTCGACCTTGATAGGAACACAATTGGCACCGTCCATAACCACTTTGGCAGGTTTAATACCGGGAAGGACTGTCCCTAGTTTCTCGTCCATTTGCCCTTCCCAGGTCGCAGATGAACCGATAACTTGAACACGGCTAAGAGGCATCTGGGCAACGCACTTCTGGGTTTCTTTAAAATGACTTGATGTTAGAAGATCATCCAATTCATCCAAAACAACAAAACGAACATTTTCTTTTAGGTTGGGAACCAGGCCAAACCAAGTGGACATTTTGTTAGGAGTAGCGATCAAAATATCGGCAGCATCAATATCTTTTTTCGTTAAACTTTTCATCGGTAAAGAGGAAGCACGCACTCGTAGTTTAGCAAAATGAGTCATCCCCTTAATCACTTTATAGACTTGCGCCACCAATTCTTTAGTCGGCAATAAAATAATTGCAGTATTTTCGTAAAGGCCTTGTTCTTCACCTTCTTTCAATAATTGGCAAAGCGGCAGGGCGTAGGAAAGTGTTTTTCCCGCAGCTGGAGGTGCCAAAACTAATGTATGCTTACCCGATAAAATCAGGGGAATTGATTGTTTTTGGGTCCCCGTAGGTTTGGCAAATTCATTCTCTTTGGTATAAGCAAGAAGAGGGGCCATCAAGTCCAGGTCAGAAAAATTTACTACTGCCATAAGTCATTCATCCTTTAAGGGTATTTAATTATCCGCTCAACCTACGGCCTAGGAAGTTTAATTTCAAGCATTTATGCAAGATTTACCGGAGCATGAGGCGAGTGGGAAAACCCTTTGATATGGTTAGATTTTTTATTTTCAAGGACTTAAGCAAAAAAAAGGCCCTCAAAAGAGGGCCCTATAATATCTATTGAGTATTCAATCTAAAAGAACAATCGAAAATTTAAGCTATGTATAGTGGCCGGCTTAACCCCATCAACCTCTGATGACATTGGCGACTTCAGCATATATTCAAGCGAAGCAAACCATAATTTGGCCATAGGTGAGAAAGTGATATGCTCCTTATCGGCCATCGCCCGTACACGGACACCAAGGCGATCACCCCAAAAGAATGCTCCAACATCCGCTCCGCCATAAATGCCATCGCTAATTCCATAACCACTTCTTTTATGAAGGCCACCAAAGGGCTCAACATGAAAGGCCAAGAACTCATAACGGTATTTACCGTGTAAACGAATCAAAGGATCATCCCCATAGTTAAGCTTCACTCCCTTATCTTCGTTATCGGCCATTCGAGAAAGTTTAATTTCCTCGATGCCAACGCTAGCACTAAGATTTCCGTTCTTATAACCAAATTGGAGATCCGAAGCGAGGTTAATAGTAGTATTCATCTCATCACCAAAATCAACAACATCATCTGTATTTTGCGCCAATGAATTACCTGAAACCTTGGCCTTTACATCTAACTTCCCGTGGCCATAAAACTTAACATGCCCAAACCAATTTTCCTGATAAAAATAATTAAAAAGAAGACCAGCTCTAAAATCAGCTTTTGCAAAACCATTAAGTACTGGACTACCTGAAGCTGGGACAAAATATTTACCGATATAACTCGTTACAAGGTTTGCGGGTATACAACCGGCGTTCACCATTTCTTGAACAATATCATTTCCGGGAGAAAGATCTGCAGCGGCACAAGTTGCTGCTGCGTCCTTACCGGCCTGTGGGAAATCCTGTGGTAGGTATTCAAGTACTGCGGACAGATCAAAGACCTCTGATTGGAAACCGAGCATAACGCCAACGCCAGCACCAATTCTCAAATCTGGAACAATCTTAACACCTTTCACATGAAAAGTCGGAAGGGGGACACCCAAATTGAGTTTAATCCGTACATTTTGCTCTGTCTTATTATACTTCAACATAAAGGCATCAGCGTCAGCAATTTTTTCTGTTACTGTCCCAGATCCTTTAGAGAGCTTTTCAGCTTCATCTATTACGTCTTGGACGTCCTTATTAAGGTAGGCCCCGACATCAAAGATGAAGTCGTGACCAAAAGGGTTTAACATTTCGTGGGTATAAAGTTTATCTTCAACTAACTTAAACCGGTCTACAACGTTGTAAGCAGCTTGCATTTCAGAAATTACCACTACAGTACATAGCAAAGCAGTAATTTTTAAGAGAGTACTCATTCGCCTCATGATCAAATCCTTTTGATAATTTTAAAATTCCTTTTTATAAAGAATAAATCATTCTTAAAATTTGTAAACTAGGAAATTGGTTTCCATCAATTTTGGTCAAGAATAGGTAAAACTTGCTTATTTCCATTGGGAATAGGACAATAGAAATATCATTCATGAGGAAGAAAAACGGCGATGAAGTGTTGGATTGAATACCAGGGTCCTGGCGGGCAGGTACAAAAAATTGAAATAAGTGATCGTATGGTGATTGGCAGTGACTCCTCTTGCCAATTATTATTTGATGATCAAGAGCTATCCCCCCATCACGGTCTTTTTAAAATACAAGACGATATTCTCTCATTCACCAATTTAGCAGGCGAGCAACATAGTCAAATTGGAGACTTTAAACTCGGACAAGGCAAAATGTATCTCCTCGATAATGGTGATGTTTTGCAAATGGGTAAACTCCTTATAAAAATTGGAATTGTATTCGATGATTTTGAGGAGAATGATGAATTACTTTTAGATGAAGGCGAATATCACCAGGCCATTATCGATGATGCCATAGAAGATCTAGATTCGGATCTTTTAGAGCTTGAAGATGACGATGATATTGAGGATTCTATTGAGAATATTCCTCAAATCACTCCTAGTAATGACGAATCTCGATTAATAAACTCACCGCAAGAAAATACGGAGCTCAAGCCTACCGAGTCCCTCAGTGTAGAAGCAACTTCCCTTCAAGCCAATGCGACTGAATCCTTCGGCGTAAATGTTAGCGGTCTTATTCGCCAGGCAAAAAATCAACCGAATAAAAAGGAAGAGAAACAAGAAAAAACTAAAAAGTTAAAAAAAGGGACTTTTTCTTTTAAATCGTTATTTAACAAGAAAGCTAATAGCGGTCATAAAAAGTCTCTCCCATTAGCTAAAAAAGCGACATATTCTAATTCCCGCTTGCCTGGCCCATTTTTACGCCTGATGGCCATTTTTCTCGGCCTCATCCTTTGCTTTCGCCTCGGTAATGAATGGTATATCCTATCCGTGGCCAAGCCTTTAAACCCCATTGCCCTCTCCCCTCAATTTGTGGCCAATATGGTGCTAAAGTTTCAAGCTTTATTTGATATGGTCGGGCCTGGACTAATAAGTCATAAAAACATTAGGCCCGAGTTCCTTTATTGGCCTATTACTTATGCTATTTTTGAAGTGCTCTCTCACCTTATTTTTGCCGTCTCATTACCGCTATTACTTTTAGGCGTTCGCTCTCGAGGCGATTTTTTAAAAATTCGAATTCAGGCGCTTTTTCGCATACTCATTGGTCTCGCCACATTGCCCCTTCTTATTTTTGACCTCCCACTTTTTATGGGGAAAAGAAGTTTTAAAGAATGGGTTACAAGGAGTCACTTAGAAAAAAGTCACTCCCTTTTTACTATTTTTGGAATGATGGTCATTTACCCAGTGACGATTATTCTTTGCCTCGTTCCTAATATTATTCAAGATGGACCTATTCTTTTGAAAAAGACGATTATTAAAAGGGTCAAAGCTCCAGAACTTAACAAAGGTGAAAGTATCGCCAACATCGGAATGGTTCAAAAGGCCGGTATTCATCTAAGAGCTGCAGGAACAGATAAAGAAAAACTTATTCTCATCCCTCATTACCAAAGGAAGAAAAAACAAATTATCACCAAATATTCTCTTTATACCCCTTATGGCAATGGCACAATAACACCATTTAAAGCGCTGTCGTTAAAAGAGTTATTTCCCCATGTCGCGTTACACGATTTGGCCATGCGCTGGACTAACCCGGAGCTATTTCAATTTTTTATGGCACCGGAGGTACCTATCATTACATGGGCCGAAAGTAGCGAATTGGTCTCACAAACTCTAGGCCTTGACTCTCAGCATTTAGGAGAATTTGCCCTGACCCGCTCACCTTTTTTAGGTAGTTATCTCCAAAGTAAGGCCATTCTTTTTGATTGGTTGCAAATTAAGCCGCCTTATCACTTCAAAAACTGGACCATTAAGCAGAGACCTTTATGGCTCTATGAAAACAACAATCTCATCGTTTTTTATTTATCAAATGAAATGCAGTTAAATGCCCTGCAATTCTCCACCGCAACAAAGCAAGAGCGCGATAAAAAGAAATGGTTTAATTACCTTACAAGTAAGGTTATTCCTTATAGCTTCCCACAATTACTCGACAAAGAAGCTATTAATTTAAATAACTTAGACATGCTCATGGAGGAATTCCTTAATGGCAAAGCACCGATGATTCCAGGGCCTGATCTCATCAAAGAGGCGATTATTATGGGCTTCGATATGCTAGAGCAAGATTCCATCGCCCAAGAGAAATTTATACGATCGCTAAAGGGAATTGACAAAATCCTACAATTTATCAATAAAAAGCAAAACAATCCTGAAGTGAAAGATTTAATTTATGGCCTTAACCGAATTCAAAAGGCGGTCAAAACTAAAGATATCAACTTCTTTAATCAAAATCTAGGCCATCAATGAAAGCAAGTGAAGTGAATTTTTCTTTTGAAGTTGTCCACGTAGACAAACATACAGGGGCGCGTGCAGGCCTGATGAAAACTCCTCACGGAGATATTCCAACCCCAGTTTTTATGCCAGTTGGCACTCATGGCGCCATAAAGGCGCTGCAGCCACAGGTACTTGAAGAAATGGATACCAAAATTATCCTTTCTAATACCTATCACCTGCATTTAACCCCTGGCTCAAATTTAATAAAAAAGGCCGGAGGTCTTCATAAATTTATGAATTGGAACCGCCCCATTCTCACTGACTCTGGAGGGTTTCAAGTTTTCTCTTTGCAAAAAAAGAGTATTAAAGAGGAAGGTGCAGAGTTTAAAGATGCCAAAGGAAAGTCCATCCTCTTAAGCCCCGAGACCTCGATAGAAATTCAACAAAACTTAGGCTCAGATATCATGATGGCCTTTGATGAGTGTATTCCCTACCCAGCGACTTATGATTATGCCGTCAACTCCATTAACCGGACTCACCGGTGGCTCGATCGCTGTATCAAATCGTGGGAAAACCCCAATCAAGCGCTTTTTGGAATTATTCAAGGTTCTACCTATGACGATCTTCGTACTCGCTGTGTGGAAGAAGTTTGCAGTCGTGATCTTCCTGGTTACGCCATTGGTGGCGTTTCTGTTGGAGAAGGCCCAGAGTTAATGGAAAAAATTGTTTCTTATACTGCACCGCTCATGCCCAAAGACCGGCCTCGCTATGTCATGGGAGTTGGTAACCCAGAGGATCTCGCGATGATCTGGGGTTATGGCGTTGATATGTCTGATTGTATTATCCCCACAAAATTTGCCCGGGGTGGAACTCTCTTTACCAATAAGGGAAAAATCCGTATTCGCCACCGCAATTATCGTAGAGACTTCTACCCTATCGAGCCCAATTGCCCCTGCTATACTTGTAAGAATTTCTCTCGTGCCTATATTAAGCATTTATTTGATTCCAATGAAATTTTAGGTCAGATTCTAGCAACAACTCATAATATTGCCTTCTATAAAACAATGGCAGAAAACGCACGTGAGGCGATCCTTCAAGACCGCTTCCGTGAATTCAAAAAAGATTTTCTTAATCATTATATGGGAAATTCTCAATCATAAAAAATGATGAGAGCTGACCTTTGAACAAAGGTCAGCTATGACAAGGAATTAACCCTCAAGTGCCATCGATAAAATTTTAAGAAGCTTATCGAGATCTTCATAGGATATATTGTGAAAGAGCGCTATTCTAAATTGATTGCGTCCTAATTTACGATAAGCATCGATGCCATAGGCAATTTTCTTCTCCGCTAACAAATTAATCAGCGGTTCAACCGGTAATGACTCATCAACATCAATGGTCGCGACAGCTTGTGAGCGATATTGTTCGTCTTTAATAAAGCAGCTTAAATAGGGTTTTTCTTGCGCCCAACCATAAACTAAGTCGGCCTTCTTTTTGGCCATCTCTTGAACTTTATCGTAACCCAAAGCATTCATCGCAGCGACTTGCTTATTCAGGAAAAAGAGGGTCGCCACACTTGGGGTATTATAGGTCTGGTTTTTATCACTATTAGTAATTGCCGTCTTCCAATTCATAATAGGTGGCACATAACGGGTTTTATCTTCGGCCATACGTAAGGCACGGGCCCGCGCTTTAGGACTTATGATAGCGACAAAAAGTCCTCCTTCACTGGCAAAAACTTTCTGCGGGGAGAGAAAGAAAAGATCAACTTTTGAAACATCACAAGGGCATTGTCCCGCACCACTTGTAGCATCAACTGCTAAAATGGTCTGATCATCAACCTCTGGAAGTCCAGTAATCTGAACACCAGTTGAAGTTTCATTAAGGGTTATAGCGATCACATCTGATCCCTCTACATTTTTCCCATCAATACCTTGGCCATATTCCACGGCCACTTCATCCGCCTCTATCCAAGGGATTGCCTTTGAAGACTTAAACCATTTCTGCGAAAACTCACCACAGGTGAAATGGGTGATTTTCTTTTCCACCATCCCTAGGCCGATCATATCAAAAAGAAAAGTGGCACCGCCGTTACCAAGTACAACACTATAATCATCAGGTAACTTGAAATATTCTTTGAGGCCCTCTTGAATACCTTTACATAAATTCTTAATAGGAGTCTGACGGTGACTGGTACCAAGCAAATGAACGCCCGTTTCGGCCAATTCCTGCACATATTGAGTGGGAACCAAAGACGGTCCCGAACCAAAACGCGGGTCAGAGGGAAGTAAATTATCTGGTATGGAAAAGTTTTCTAAATTCATAATCATCCTCACTTGGTCTTAATTGTAGGCCAAGAGGGCCCAAAATAGAAGAATATCATTGCCATATAAAGAACAATTTTGAGAAAATCAAATAAACAAAAAGGATATAATATGAACTCACGGATTGGAGTTATAGTTTTTTGCTGCCTATTAAACATGGGTATTTTCCCCAAAGGCAAGTCCCAAGCAGGTTTGAAAGATTTAACTTTTGGCCTAGGTACGATTACCCAACAAGCATTTCATGTCTATACAGACTCCGCCAGCTCAAAAAACTCATTTGAGTTTAGGCCATTATTAGTGGCCCAAGGCGAATATCAACTCACAGATCAATTCTCACTTTTCCCTGAATTTGGATTTCTTTGGCCAGGCGGAGCACGAGACCCTTTAATCAGTAAAATGTCTTATTACCTAGCGACTCATATTGGATATAAATTTGGTGACTTCCTTTTTACCACCGGTCTCGGATTATTCTATACCCGTATCAGCTCTGATGGCAGCACTCAAGAGCTCCCCAATGGCGTGGGAGTTGATGCTTTTCCTATGCCTGAACAATCGAGCACCTCTCAAAGTGTAACGATGCATTTCGGTGTCGATTACCTGCTCAGTTATGATTGGTCGGTGCGCTTTGATACCTCATTCTATAATATTGCCAGCGGTGCCAATCGCGCCTTTAATTATGCCCTCCTTTTAAATTATCATTTCCACGATAGCTTATGGAATGATGGGAAAAATACCAGAACTTATAAAGTTAAAAAGAAAAAGAGAACAAAGAAAAAGAAGGAAAGATCGCGTAGGAGTCGCCGATGAAAATCACAAATCTCATATTGGTGCTTATCACCTGTCTATTAACAGGCGAGCTTTATGCCTTTACTCTCAATAATTCTGTTGGTGCTGCTTTCGAACAAGACGTAATTAAAGTTAATGTCTCTTCTACTCCCTGCTCTAATATGGGCATGACCAATGACGAATTATTGTCCCTCGCAGGTGATGCTATGGACAAGTATTGGAATACCGTCGCCACCAGTCGCCTACAAATTGAACAAGGCGACCTGGTCGCTACCAGTGCGGACTTTCAAACTGGCCTTATATGCCAAACAGGTACCAATTGTGTCCCCAATACAGATCTCATTGTGGGAAGTGATATCCTTATTTCCTGTAATACGAATGCCACCAATTTCTCAAATAACCTCGGTGTTTTAGGCGTGACCGTACCCAATAATATTTCCGGAGAAGTCATTAATGGGGCCCTTGTTCTTCTCAATGATATTGCCTCCAATCAATTCCAAAGCAAGAGTAAAGAAGAACAAATGGCGATTCTCGCCCATGAAATTGGTCATGCGATCGGCCTTGGGCATAGTCCCGTCGAAGATTCACTGATGTATTATCTCAGTTTTTCGACTCGTATGGGATTAGGCTGGGATGATGTCGATGGTGTGACCTATCTCTACCCTGCTCAACAGCCTTTTGGCGGTTGTGGTAGCGTCTCTTTTGATAAACCTGACGAGGTGAAAAATTATATGATAACCCTTCTTCTTGGTTTTTTCCTTGTAGCGGGCATTTTTCGCCCCTCGAAAAAGCGCTCTTAACCCCTAGTCTTCTCCGTGCCGACAAGCTAGAAAGGATGGAGATGAAAATGGGTCAATTGCGTTTAAGAGATATTATTTTAGGTATATTATTTGTATTTTTTGCCAAGGTGGCAATGGGGATGACTCTCCAAAAATCACCTCTTACAAAGATTAAAATCGAAAATCTTAATTAAAAATTTTTATGAAAGCTTCGCCCCTTGCCACGTAATTGTTGAATTGATCAAAAGATGGGTAGGCCGGGGAAAAAAGTATATCGCCAGAAAAATTCGTCTCTTTAAGATGATTCCAGGCCCCCTTTAAATTGTCGCAATGGTGAACTTCTAATGGGGTCTTACTCAAACTTTCTTTAATAAAAGGTCCGGCCTCACCTATGGTTAAAATCAATGGCCGCCATTTGATAAGCTCATCAATCTGCTCAGGGGCCAGGCCATCACCCACACCTCTTCTTTGACCACCGCAAATTAAACACAGCCTTCGCCCTTCCCTAAAAATACTTTTAAGAGCTGAAAATGTCGCCGGCCAATTTGTGCTTTTGGCGTCATTAAAAACATCCCCCAAAAATTGAGAAGTCTCGATTTTTTGCAGACGGTGCGCGACACCTCTAAATTCGCGAATAACAGGATTGATTGCCGCCACAGATAAGTTTAATTGCTCGAGAAACCAGGCCACGACATAGAGATTCAATTGATTATGCTTATGGCCCATGACAAAGTCATCCCATTCAATCTCCTGGTATTTGCTCCGATACAAAGCTAAATCATCAACATTTCCCAGAACTTGGGTAAAGGAGCGCTGATCATAGACAAGAAAATCCTCACTCACCAGGGCCTGATCAACACCATCAAGATTTTTTAAAATTTGAAGCTTGCTCAGGGCATAATCTTCAATATTGTCATAACGCTCCCCATGATTGAACGCCAAATTTAAAAGAGCGCAGAGCTGAGGTTTGAAAGTATCAATGGATTCTAATTGGAAACTCGATAATTCCCAAACCGCATAATCAAAATCGTCTTGATGAGCGATGAGATCACATAAAGGTGTGCCTATATTGCCACCCAAAAAAACTTTTTTGCCAGCACTCTCAAGGGCCTGGGCCAAAAGTGTACAGGTGGTGGTTTTACCATTAGTACCAGTGATCGCCAAAATGGGGACCTGGCAATGGCGATAGGCCAATTCCACCTCAGACCAAATTTGAATCCCCTGTTTAATGGCCTGGGCCACCAGGGGATGGGTACGAGCAATGCCCGGACTTAAAACCAAAACGGTGATATTGGCCAAAAAAGAGGTCGCTTGGGCCTGATCTTGGTGGATTAAATAATTTTCACCGAGAAGCTCTAATAATTGCTCATAACGCGGCCAACCAGCGGCTTCACCTTCGCCAGCGAGGTAAATCGTCTCATAATTGAATTGCTTTAAAATCTTTACGGCCGAATATCCACTCAATCCAGGACCTAGAACCAGAAATTTTTCACCTGTCATACAGACTCCTATATTGACTAATCCTAACACAATGAGGCAAAAATGGACCAATGAATTTTAAACAGAGTTTTCTCACATTATCGCAAGGGCTAAAGTCCTTTTATCCCCTCTGGTCTCGAGAAGTTCTCAATTCCTACCCTCAATCACTGGCCGATTATCCCGAGGAATGGATTGAGCAACTCCTTCAACTCAATGAAGATGAGCTCTATCGTCTCGATGGCCGAGGTGATATTAGTTCCTTGGGCGACTCTTCCCTGGGTCGCTATATCACAGAACTCAGAGAGCAATTACCAAAGTTCACACATCTTAAAAACGAAAGTCCGGAACAATTACCCTCCTGGGCCTTTTTCCGTGTTAAAGAAAAGAAAAAACATGAAATTGATCGCATTCGTCATTATCTGAATCAAGCTGAACTCTCCTTTAAGCGCATTATTGATATCGGCGGTGGAGTTGGCCATCTCTCAAGGGTTCTGGCCCATTATCATGGCCATCATTGCCATACTCTGGATATCAATCGCGACTTCCAAGAAATAGGTGCCAAGCGCGCTAAAAAATATCCTATTCCCGCACAAGCGGGTAAGCTTCATTTTCACCATCTCGCTTTTGGGGAAGATGTGGAGGACTTACGACCTTTTTTCACCACTGATAGTCTCGCACTAGGTCTCCATACCTGTGGTAATTTGGCGAATCATTTAATCTTTGCCTTTAATCATTTCAAAAATGCCGGCCTCATTAACTTTGGTTGCTGCTACCACCGTCTTAACCCTGAGCGCGACATTAATTTATCCGCCTGGGCCAAAGTACATGGTCTCCCTATGAGCAACCACGCCCTAACTTTGGCGACTCGCGGCCATACTGAAATGACTTTTAAAGAATTTTTGCTTAAAAAAAGAGTCAAGGCGTTTCGTTATGCGCTCCACCTCTATCTTTTTCATGAGCGTGGAATCACCGACTTTCTTTCCGTCGGTGATGAACATGCTCGTGTTTACCATGGTGATTTTTCAATTTATGCTTTAAAAAAGATGGGCCAAATTTCACTTGACCCACTTCCTCGCGAGTCTGAACTCAATCTATTTTTTGCCCAGGAGAAGGTTCAACATTTAATTAATAAGATGTTCATGGCCAATCTCATCCGCTGGCAATGGGGTCGAAATATTGAATGCTATCTTTTACTCGACCGCGCTTTATGGTTGCAAGAGAAAGGCCATCAAGTCGATCTGGTCGAATTTTTTGATGAGACTCTTTCTCCCCGCAACATCGCTTTGATTGCTAGGCCACCTATTTATGCTGGTTAGCGAATAAAAAGCAAATCGAAAAATTTAGGCAGAGTCCATTTTGAATCGGGAATAATTTCCTCAATTTCATTACAAAATCGTGCGACTTCTTCAGAAATTGGCATCAACTCATTAGCAATGATATGTGCCTTCTCAATTTCTTCACCTTTTAATTCATCATAACCGTATTTTAAATTGAGATTGACCTTATAAAGGCTTTCCATCGAATAATTAAGACGCTTATAAATTTCTAGCTCAGCGGTGGATTCAATATTAATGGCCTTTTGATTTTTAATCACCTCTGCCAATTTAATTTTATAATCGAGCGCGACTGGGAAAACATATTGTTGCACAAGCATATTTAGGGTATCAAACTCAATCGAGCGCATGGTGATATAATTTTCCACCAAGACATTATAACGAGTGTCCAATTCCTCTTTAAGATATATTCCCTGCTTAATGAGAAAACGAGTTTGTTGCTCGTCCTTTAAAACGCTTAAAGCGTCCGGCGTAGTTCGCAAATTAGGCAGCCCTCGTTTATCCGCCTCCTTAAGCCATTCCTCACCATAGCCATCTCCGTTAAAAACCACATGATAGGCCTGCTTACCCCATTTTTGGATCAATTTATGAAGGATAATATCAATATCTTTCTCTGTTTCTAAGGCCTTTTCAATGAAGTCGTTTGAATCGGCCAAAACATCCGCAACAGCAGCATTAATAATGCTAAGTGGAAGGCCTATGGCCATCGAACTTCCTACCGCCCGCAATTCAAACTTATTCCCGGTAAAGGCAAATGGAGACGTGCGGTTACGATCGGTATTATCCTGTAAAAGGGCGGCCAATTGCGCGGCCCCCATATTCATGATGATTGTTTCGTTGGGTGTAAACTCTTTACCTTCAATAATACCTTTAAGGATACTATCAAGTGTTGATCCCAAGTAGACCGAAATAATAGAAGGAGGGGCTTCATTGGCGCCCAGGCGGTGATCATTACCCGCACTAGCGATGGACATGCGAATAGCAGCTCCATGACGGTTAATCGCCTCAAGTATAATCGCAAGGGTTGCTAAAAAGCTCATATTTTGGTGAGGTTGATCCCCTGGCTCCAATAAATTGATGCCCGTATCAGTTCCAAATGACCAATTGATATGCTTACCAGACCCATTGATCCCAGCAAATGGCTTCTCATGTAAAAGTGCCACCATATCATGTTTATTGGCGACTCGTTTTAATGTGGTCATCAATAATTGGTTATTATCTGCTGCTAAATTGGCCTCTCGAAAAATGGGGGCAATTTCAAATTGGCCAGGTGCCACTTCATTATGACGTGTTTTGGCCGGAATCCCTAAACGATAGAGCTCATAATCAAACTCCTGCATAAAGGAGAGGACTCTCTCAGAAATCTCACCAAAGTAATGATCGTCTAATTGTTGGTTTTTAGCGGATGACTTGCCAAATAAAGCTCGATTAGTCATCACCAAGTCTGGCCGTGAATAATAAAGTGATTTATCAACCAAAAAATACTCTTGTTCTGGCCCACAATAGGCCGTCACAGACTTAACATCTGAGAAGCCCAATAAGTTCATAAAACGGGTACCTTCATTATTAAGACGAGTATTTGAGCGCAATAAAGGTGTTTTAACATCCAAGGCCTGCCCGGTATAGGAAATAAAGGCAGTGGGGATACACAGAGTTTTGCCATTCACCCCTTCAATTAAAAATAATGGTGATGACATATCCCAAGAGGTATAACCGCGGGCCTCAAAAGTGGAACGAGAGCCACCATTGGGAAAAGATGAAGCATCCGGCTCCCCTTGCATTAATTGTCCGCCGGAAAAGTTTTCGATCATTTGGCCATCCTTAAAATCAAGAAAGGCATCATGCTTTTCAGCAGTTTGACCGGTGAGTGGTTGGAACCAATGACAAAAATGAGTTGCCCCTCTTGCCATCGCCCAGTCCATAGCGGCCTTGGCCACAATATCTGCTTGTTCTCTACTGAGGTACCGGTCTTTAGACTGAGAAACTTCAATTAATTCTTCTTTAACTTTATCTGATATCTCCGACATTTTGTGGAAATCAAAAATATTCTCGCCAAAGAACTCGGAGACTTTAAGACTCTGCCCATTACCATTCTTGGGGAATTCAAATGATTTAAGTTTTCGTTCAACAGCTTTTGATTTTGCTTTAAAACGGCTAGTGAAAGACATACCTTGCTCCTTCCTTGTCTAAAATGGTCCTCTTGACCTCATTAAAAATAAGTGACCCCTCTAGTTTACTCTAGTTGAAGTCAAAAGATGAGTAAAAATAAAAAAATTAAGTGATGTTAAAGAGAGGTGTCCATTATATGTTGAGGATTGGTAATCAAAGGACGACTAAAGTCACTGCAAGCGCGGGCCCTCGAAAGGCACAGCATAATGACAGCAAAAATTAAAAATAACATTTTGGCCATGGTGGCCTGCATCTCATGCGGAAACAAAAATATGCCCCTTATTTTAGAAAGTTATTAGATTATATGACAAAATTATCGCGTTTCGGCAATCCTTCAATAGTTCAACTGGCCAATTAATTCTTACTTTTTCATTTGGAAAAGTTCAAAGTACCAATTTTTATGACGTTACACCTAGTCCATTAAGCGCTTGGACTTTATTATTGATCTTGATTTCCTGCAAGACCCGTCCTTTAATACCGGGAGTCATCACTGTGGTGACCAAACGTCCAGAGCGCGCCAATAATAATTCAATGCTTTGGTCGCGGTTTAAATACTTCTCATGCTCCTTAAAAAGTTCCTGAGTCATACGCAGATCATCAATGGCAAGCACTTCATCTCCAGCATTCACCCCGCCTTTATAGGCCGGTCCATCCTGAACCACTGACTCCACAAAAATACGCTCCCCATCCACTTTTGTTTTGATTCCCAAGTCGATCTCTTCCTTATTAGACCAAACGAGCTCCAGACCTAATGCTTGAAAGGCACGATCAAAAGAAATATCTTGAGTTGTCTCAATCATATTTTTAAAATCATTAACGACTTCAACGCCGGCCAGGGACTGAATCATGGCATAAACTTCATTCTTATCAACACCAACCTCTGGCCTTTCCTTAAATCGTTGCCATAAAAGATCAAAAAGAGCGTCTATATTGTGACCCCTCTCCGTCATCAGAGCATTAAGCACAAAGAACGCCAATCCTCCCTTAAGGTAATAATTGGTGGTTGAATTATTAGAGTTTTCATTCGGTCGGTATAATTTAATCCAAGCATTTTTACCGGCACTTTCCAGAGAGTCAAAGAGTCGACCGGGGTTATCGAAAAAACGCGTGAGATGTTTTTTCATCCACTCTAAATAATCCTCGAGAGTACAAAGACCACTACGTAGAACAAAAAGCTCATCCATAAAACTTGTCAATCCTTCAGCAAGCCATAGCATTGAGGTATCCACTTCCTTTGTGTAATCAAATGGGCCCAACGCCTGTGGTCGAATACGTTTGACGTTCCAGGTATGAAAGTACTCATGGGCAACGAGAGATAACCAATCTCGATAGGTTTTATCGTCTTTTAATTGCATGGGGCAGAATTGTAAAACTGTTGAGTTTAGGTGTTCTAATCCTCCAAAAGTCGCCGGAATAAAATGGGTAATAAATGTGTATTTATCATAAGGAATCTCTCTGGTGGTTTTGAGGACTGTCTTAACGAGTATTTCTATATCTTTTTTGAGATTTCGCCCATGCCATTTATGGTCACCAAAAAAGGCCAATTCATGGTCAATCCCTTCGACTTGAAAGCCATCTGTTTCGTGGCAACCGATTTCGATAGGTGTATCAATTAATTGATCATAATCTTCGGCCTCGTAAATAAATAGTTCGCGTGATGGTGATATATTTTTAAGACCAGTGGTAATCTTTGACCAAGCGGGATGGATTTCGACCTGCAAAGTTGGGCGATTTATAACCACCTCTTTCACTCCCATAAAAAGACTTGGACCGTGAAGAAATGCGTGACTATCATCGACGTGGGAGGTCCGCACTGTTAATTCATGGGCGAAAACTTCATAGGAAACTTCAAATTCCAACTCGTTTGAAGTCAATTCAGGATGTGAAAAGTTAATCTCCCAGGTGCACTTATCGCTCTGCGTGAAATACAAAAAGCAACCCTTTTTATCAAGCGCCCGAAAATTGCGTATATGACGAGAGTACTCGCGTATTAAATAAGATCCCGGACTCCATGTCGGTAAATAAAATTTTATGATATCCTGCTTAAGATCCCGTTTTCCTTTAATTTTAAGGTGAACAAAATGAGTATGAGGGGTAGGAATTGAAAGTTCGTATTTTAACTGCATAAGGGGGCCTTTTTTTTACTTGGCAAAAGATAATGCCTTGGATATTTAAAGCTAAATTTTACAGATCATATCGAAATTTTAAAGGCCCAACAAGGGCCAAAAGCAACGAGATATATAGCAATGGACAATGCCAACAATTCCATAGACCGCACACAAATCAATCTGCCGGAAATAACCTTAACAGAGCAGGCAAAGTCTCAATTGAAACTCATTACAGATAATGATTTTACACTTGTCGGTAAATACTTTCGTATTCTTATTTCAGGAAAAGGCTGCAATGGGTTTACCTATTCGGCCGGTTTTACCGATCTTATGGAAGAGGATTTTATTCTCGAAATTGGAGATGATAACACTCATCTTGAAATGGCCTTAGATCCTTTCGCCGCCTTTTATTTACAAAAAGTTGAAATTGATTACCACCAAGACTTCAATTCAGGGCAAGAGGGATTTGTGATAAATAACTTAGCGCAAAAAGATTACCATGGTAAATTTTGGCGTGGCCATCCTGACAAGGTTCCGCCTATCGGCCAAGGACTCAAATAAGTGGATTATCGATACCTCAAGGCCTTTCTTCTTACTGCCACCTACCAAAGTTTTTCCAAAGCCGCTTTAGAGCTTAATATCGCTCAGAGCGCCGTTAGCCGTCAGGTAAAATTATTAGAAGAAAGTCTGGGCCAAGAGCTTATTATCCGTAACTCCAAGCGTATGGTCCTCACCACAAAAGGCAAAGAAATTTTCTTGGCCATCAAACAATTTGATTCCACTATTTATGAAATGGTCTCCCAAGAGGCCCAAGCTCCTATTAAAATCGGTGCGCTTCAAGGTCTCTTTCACTCTTGGTTTCCTCCAAGATTAACTGAAATCGCCAAACAATTAAACAACCCTATTGAGTTAATCGCTGCCGACATTAATCAATTGAAGGAGCAAATTGAAACAGGAACGTTGGACATTATTTTTTCCACACAAAATATCCAATCAGACCTTTTAAGTTCTCTACGTCTTTTTAAAGAGAAATTTTACTTAATTAGCAATTTTGAATTTAACCGACGCCAACTCCATGAATCGCCGTGGATTGTTTACGGCCCCCATGATAACCTTTTTAAGTTGTCAAAAAAACCATCTAAAAAAATTCATACCATTCAATCGATGGATATGATTGTACATATGGTCCAAGAGGGACATGGCCTGGCGGTTGTTCCCGACCACCTTATTGAAGATGAATTAGAGCAATTTCACTATATGGATATTTCTTCCTCGATACCGGCCATTGAGATTTTTATGACAACTCTAAATTTTAAGAAATTACCAGATGTTTATAAAACCATCTTTGATATCGTCACTACTTAGATTTCACTTGCCATGCACACCCGACCACGGCCTCTTTCCTTCGCGTGATACATCATACGATCGGCGATATTAAGAATTTCGTCTTTTGATGTGGCATTTTGAGGAAAATTTGCGACACCAATAGATATTGTAAGGTTTAGTTTTTTACGCTCACCTTTTTTCACTTCGACCCCCTCGATATCGCGAATATCAAAGGGCGTGCGCTTGACAATTTCTAATAGCCTTTCTCCAACCTCTTGACCAATGGACATACTGACATCCGGTAGAATCACAACGAATTCATCACCGCCATATCGGTAGAGATAATCAGTTTCTCTTAGAACTGATTTAAATAATTTAGCCACTTCTAATAATAAATGAGTTCCAACGAGATGCCCGTGGCCATCGTTAACATTTTTAATATGGTCGATATCAATAAAAAGGACAACAAATTCCTCTTTTTTTTCATTATAGAGCTCAATTGACTTATCCAAATCTAATAATAATTTTCTTTGGTTATAAAGACCTGTAATGTCATCAATGTAAATAAGGAATTGCTTCTTTTCTAAATCGCGAAAGTGATGATAGGCCTTGGATATGGAGTTCATAAATTTAACAAGGAATTCTAAGACATAGGGACTTGGTACACGATCGATACTAAAGGAACCAAAATAACGTTGGCGGGTCATTTCTCCACAGTAAAAAAGAACTTGCCCTTCATCGGGAAAATATCGAATATACTCTTGCTCGTTCGTTACTGGGATAGAAGCAAATAGCGGATCCAAAATCTTGGCCATACTTGGGTACTTTTTTTTATTCCAGATATTCCGCTTATAACCTACTTTTCCTTTAAATTGGGCCTGGTCCTTAGGCCGACTGATGACAAAAAGAGGCCCAGCATTTAACTTCTCTTGCAAGAACTCGTCTAAGCTTTCAAACAGTTTTTTAAAATCTCCATAGACTTCGAAGCTAGAAATAAACTCCATAAATCTTAGCAAATCCGCCATATCTCTTTTAACTTCTGTAATATCTTTCATAATTTCCTTAGCTCATCTTCTAATTCTGGGTCGATTTCAACTTCATCCGATATGAATTGAAGAGATCCTTTTAAACTCCGCAATAATTTATTTAACTTAAGCTCCAATTTCATTTTATCTTCTTTGGCCTTATGTTCACGAATCACTGCATTTTCCATATTAAATTCTAATTGATCGATCTTGCGTTTAAGATCAAGAATTTTCATATCGCGGGCCTTGACTTGATTCTCAGAGTCCATCCGTAAAAGCTCTAGACGGGACTCTAATTCACCTTCTCGCCTTTTAATGACAGACAGATCAAGTCGAGCTTGGCCTTGTATTTTTTCAATTTCTGTATCAATTTCTTTAACTTTATCTTGATGAAGGAGCTTACCTTTTTCTAATTTACTAAGCCGTAAGAGCAGCTCTTTTTTCTCACTTTTAAACTCTTCTTCCACCATTTTTAAAGTCAGATTTTTCTCTTCTAGCTGACTTTTAAGTCCGGAAATATCCTTTATTAATAACGAATTCTCACCATCTAAAAGAGTTATTTTACTTAATAATTTTTCGCGCTCTAAATCCATCTGCGCCAATGTTTGCCGAATTTGGTTCAACTCCTGAGAGGCCAAATACTCCCCTACTTCTGATCCATTTTGCTCACTAAAATTTGGCGGAGAAGCCGGCATTTGATTCCTCTTGCTGGAGGTCGCATCAGGAATCATTAAATCTTCTTCAGAGGGAAATTGTGGTACAAAGTCAAGATCATCTAAAACCGTCGAAAGATCGTCATCATCATAATCCGTCGGTGGGTCTTGATGATCATCGCTAGCGACAAAATCGATGTCCTTAATATCTGTTTTAACTTTTTGTTCAACATTTGGCGGGGTTTCACTATCTTTCACCGAAGAATTCTCGTCCATCAAAAGATTTGACGTGGATTCATCATCATCGACATTAATATCCTCGAAATCGAGCTCTGTAATCTCATGAATTGACTCTTCGTAAGGTTTTTTCTCAATAACCTCAATAACATTCACAATATCTTCTGAGCCTACTAAAGTCGACTGGGTATAATGATCAGAGCTGACGCCAGCATCCACTTCAGAGAGGGTACTTTCTCCCTCCTCGGCGACGAGTTCTTCTGGCGAATCATCAGTGACCATGTCGGCAAAGTTAATTTCATCACTTTGATTAAAGCTTTGGTCATCCTCAATCGAGAGTGAACTTTCCTCCACTCCTTCATAATGACCGACCTGAAAGTTAAGAAGACCATTATCATCATCTTCAACCGGACCCGACTGACTTGATTCGACAATTATACCGCTATCATCATCTAAAAGTTCGAGGTCCAAACCATTCTCAGTGACATTATTCTGTGGGGAAGACTCCTCAGTAAGTACGAGGTCGGCTTCCTCATCCTCTAATTCTATAGCAGAAAATGAAGGCTCTGGTGTAGGTTCTGGCGCAGTTTCTGCTTCTCCATTAGTTGGGGCAAGGTTTAATGAGACATCTTCACCTGGATCCAGGTCAAAATCAAAGTCAAGATCAAGGTCAATGTCCCCTCCTTGAACCGATTGCTCTTCCTCAACAACCTCTAAAGAAACAGGGCTTTTTTCACCAGCTTGAATTAACTCTGGGGAGATCTGGTGCTCGGATTTAGTAAATTCAATATCGATATCCTCATTGAGGTCATCATCCTCAAAATCAATAAGAGTCCCTTCACCGGAGCTTTCTAAAAGAGGTTTATCCTCCTGAGTATCAAGCAACTCATCATCCTGAAGGACATCCTGATCATCGAGCAACACATCATCCTGAAGAACTTCCTGATCATCGAGCAACACATCATCCTGAAGGTCTTCCTGATCATCGAGCAACACATCATCCTGAAGAACTTCTTGACGAGGTAGCGCATGATTCGTCTCGTTGTCAAAGTCGAGAGACACGCATAATGTACTCTCATCGACAATTTTTCCTTCATTTAGTTCGATAATTTCTTCGTCCTCTTCCTTTTCAAAAAAATCTTTCCCGGGCCCAATTTCATTATCAATGATTTCTGTGGCACCTCGGTCTTCAAGATCGTAAAGATCGTCGAAGGTGGCCTGAATATTACGATTGAGAGTATTATCAAAGTCCACCCCATCACTGGTATGGCGCTTAACTTGCTCCCTCACCTCGGGATCGACCTTATACTCTTTAGCAGCAATCACCTCACTCGAGGTTATCTCCTCATCAACCAAATTATCTTTAGAAATATTCGTGTTAGTTCCTGGAGCGCGAAAACGAAGTATACTGGTGGGAATGTCCTCTAAACCCACCCCTTCATGCTTATTTGGATCTTCACTGATCTCGAGCACCCGAGCGTAGTCACTGATAAGCTCTTTAATGATCTCCTCACTCACCGGTTTTTTTATTATACCTTCAGCGGCGTGAGGGCCCATTTGTAATTGCTTTAGCTTTTGTAGACCTTGACCATCACTTAGTAAAAAACGACCAATACTTTGATGTTCAGTTAAGGCAGCATTAATCGCCAGACCTTCCACCTCATTTTCGAGATCAATAAAAGTCACTGAATGGCGAGACTCTGTGCACCAAGTAACAATATCTTCGATATTAGAAGAAACGAGAACGCTATTTTTAGGCCAAACTGACAGAACCCAGTCATGAAATTCATCATTAGTTGTATAAAATGCTAATCGACTCACAGATAGTTCCATTTTTTATATAGAGCATTAATTTAATCATATCAAAGAGTTAATATTTATCAATGGGATATTTAGGCCAATTGACCATGGAAAACTATTGCCCAGACGTTTTTAATTAGATTAAAATTAAGGAAATATTTGAATTTTGGTGGAATTGTATGAAAAGCATTATTTTTATGGCCATGTCCTTGGTTCTAGGAAACTCTTTTGCTCAAGGATTTTACCCTGAGGTCCTTTTGCATCTGGATAGTTATTTCTCTCACCATGTCATCATTGCCGAAAAATCAACCCACCAACTCCACCTTTTTCAAAATAATATGGGCACCCCAAAGCTTATTCAAAGCTATAAAATGGTCACCGGTAAAAAGGCCGGCGATAAACAATACCAGGGGGACCACCGCACTCCAGAGGGTGTTTACTTTTTCACCGACTTCCTCACTCGCGCCTCGCTGTTAAAAAAACATGGCGAGCAAGGTAAAATTTATGGTGTGGGGGCCTTTGTCATGGATTATCCCAACCCCATGGATAACCTCGATGCTAAAACGGGCAACGGCATCTGGCTACATTCGACCAACGATGAAACCCGTATTGATAAAGGCCTCGACTCTCGTGGTTGCGTTGTTGCCGCCAATAAGGACCTTATTGATATCGCACGCTATATTCAATTGCACCGCACGAGCATTATCGTCGTCCATGAATTGAAGTATCTCAATCAAAAAGCTTGGCAAACAAAAAAGACAGAATTGCAAATGATGGTCGACAACTGGCTCAAGGCGTGGCAGGAAGAAGACCTCAACAGCTATATCGGCCATTACCACCCTCTTTTCCGAGACCCTACGCGTGGTCGACTCAGCCATTTTCGTAATTATAAACGAGAAATTTTTCGCCGCCCAGGCCGGCCTAAAGTTGAGGCCAAAAATATTTCGATCCTGACCAATGGGGACTATGCCACCGTAACATTCCGCCAATTTTATCAATCGAATACTATTCAAGATTTAGGTAAAAAAACTCTTTATTTAAAACGAGACCCTTTTTATCACTGGAAAATAGTTTCAGAAAGATGGTCAAAACGAGGAATCAACTCCGAAGATGCTTCTTTGGCCTTTCGCCCATCGATGAGATTCTTTAAAACCGAAAACCCCCAAGCTATTCTTAGGGAAGCCTCTGGCGAAAATTAAAAAGGCCGTATCATGGAAGACAGCACCCAAGAATTTGACGATAAAAACCTCACCTTTGTCCTTTACGAAGACCAGGCACCTCCTCGTTACTTTGAACTCAAAAAAATTTGGGTCAAATTATTTGTTTATGTGCTCCCTATTCTTACCATCAGTGCTCTAATCTCTCTGTTTTTTGTTGGACTTTATTTTAAAGAAATAAAGATGGCCGCTAAGCGAAAAGAACCGGCAGTCATAAACCTATTAAAAAAAGAAAAAGCTGAATTAAAATTATCGATGTCTAATATCGAAGCTCTCAATCTCGACCTTGAAAAGCGCCTCGCACAGGGCGCAACAGGTATAAAGGCCCTTGAGTCTGATCAGATTCTTTTTGCCCCAGCTCCCGGCCAAAAAGATATCACTCATACCCGCCGCCTCAGTATCGAAAAGGTTAAAATTAGTCAAAATGCCAGTGAATTGCGCATTAATTATGATTTAGTCAATACCAGCGAACCTCATGAAAAAGTGGCCGGTTATATTTTTGCCCTCCTTAAAACCCAGAACCAACTCCATGTTTGGCCCAAATCTGCTCTTGATGGAGAAAAATTAAATATTGCCTTTAATACCGGCGAAATCTTTGCGACAAGTCGCTTTCGCTCAGGTGTCATCAGCTTTAATATTCCAAAGTCATCAAAGTCTTATATCATTAAATTTCTCATCTTTTCCCGCTCGGGGGACTTGATGGCCAAGCGTTTAATAAAATATCCCGAACCAGGTCGATAATTCATGGATTTAAGAAAGCAGGAATTTAATTATGTCGGTAAGCATAGCGAGTACCTAGGTGATCTTCACTTAAAAGGTATTACTCATATCGCAGGTATCGTGCGTGGCAATGTTCAAATGATGACATCCGACCTGCTGATTATAGAGCCCACAGGTCTGATTGAAGGCAACGTCCAGGCGGAGAACTTAAAGATCTATGGTGAAATCCAAGGTGATATTAAGGCCTCTGGGCTTGTGGAGGTGTATTCCACGGGGAAAATCAAAGGTCAACTCAAAGGTCAAAACCTATCGATAAAACCAGGGGCCCAAGTCAACCTTGAGGCCCACACCGGTAATGATCACTAAAGAAAATCTTTATATGATTTAACTGTCACACGACCAAATTTCTTCATCTGGGGAAGCACTGACTTTGGCCCAACAACCACAATGACTTGCTGATTCCAAGAAAAGACATCATTAATATTTTGAGCAACTTCCTCCGGAGTCTTTTTATTAATTAACTGAGGAAATTCATAGAGCCTTTTATAATCCATTCCAATGTGGTCGAGATAAAGTAATTGGGATAAGTAAATATCACTCTTTTCAAAGCGAAAGGGATAACTACCAGCAACGTTCCCTTTAGTCCGTTCAAAACTTTTTCTTTCAAACTCTCCTTTGGAGATTTTTTCAATCGTCTCTTTCGTTACTTGTAATAAATTACCGAGGGTCTCATTTTTTGTAAAAGTGGAGATACCAGCGCGGCCATAGTATTTTTGACCGGAGGCGAAAGCACCTACTGAATAAGTGAGACCTCTTTTGACTCGCAATTCACGCATTAATTGGGAAGTAAAACCACCACCTAAAAACTCATAAGAGAAAGTGAGAAGCTCCGGATCCTGAATTTCTGATTGACTCATCAGGCGACCGATACGCACTTGAACTTGATTGGCCTCGGGGACCGTCACAAGAAACATTTGAGGGCCACTTTTAAGGGTCTTTTTTTGAACAATCTCTTTGCGCTCAAAATGACCTTGTCCACGAAAACCACACTCGTCTAAGACAATTTTTTTAATACTAAGAATAGACTCCGGACCGGAAAGATAAAGACGCTTCTTAACATTCTTTTTAAAATAGGCCAATTTATTTTTAAGAGCTTTTTGATCCCAGCTTTTGATGTCCTTTATCTTGCCACCAACGGGATAATAAAAAGGACTGCCCTTTAGGGATAATTCTCGAAAAGAGCGACTGGCGAGAGCACCGTGAGAATTAACCATTCCTTTTAAAGAATTGGCCAAACGCCTTTGATCTTTTTTAATTTCCTTTTTAGGAAAAACGGCATCAGCGAATAAATGGCACACTTTTTTCATGGTCGGCATGATGTCCTTAACCAGACCTTCGACTTGGTAAGTACTATATTCATGAGTGACACTGGCACCATGGCCAACACCAAAAAACTCAAGGTGATTGGCAATATCTTTTTGCGAATAGCGACGTGTACCACTGGAAAGAAAACTAAACATCGCCTCTGTTATCCC